>JAZOXD010000115.1:0-5244 GCA_045659565.1 Eubacteriales bacterium
GATGTTCATACCATGGAGCAAGCCGCTATCCAGAATTTCGGCGGGGGATACGCTTTCGTCCAAAGCCTTTTGCACCAGTTCTTTTACGATCTTGGCTTTACCTTTTTGCAGATTTTCGGAAATTTCGTTGATGATACTCATGATTTCTTCTCCTTTATTTGTGTTTTGAATTCTATATTGTGCGGGGGTGAGCCCCACCGCATCATGAAACGTTTTATAAAAGGAAGGGATATCCCGCAGGCCGCATTTGCCCACGATCTCTTCCACATTGGCATCGGTCTTTTGCAAAAGTTCACAAGCATAGCCGATGCGCCGGGAGCGCAAATACCCGGAAAAACTTTCACCGGTGAACCGTTTGAAAAGGCGGCTCAAATGAGATTCGCTGACGAACAGCCGGGCGGCAATATCCTCCAGCGTTAGTTCCCGGTCGGTGAAATCTTCGTTAATAATCCGCCGGGCGGAATTGACCATTCCCCATTCCCGGGGATGAACCGCCGGAATGGTTTTAATGGCATCCGTTACGTATCGCCCAACCGTGATCAGCAGCATCGAGAGATTGGCATTTATCGCCTTTCGCCATTCGTGGCGTCGTTCGGCCAGTTCCCGGGCGATGACGCTATAGAAGCCTTCGATCTCACGGCGGGTATGGGGGGTGAGCATAGCATAAGCCACCGCCGCATTATCGCAGAAAACACCATAGCAATAGCGACAATCCTCCGGACAAAGCACCGTTTCATCCAGCCAATCCCGTGGATCGAACATCAGATGGCGCACCTTCAGCCCATCTTCCCCATCGGCGGCATAGCCATGAAGCACATCGGCATTCACGATATAAAGATCGCCGGGCTTGCAGGGGATCTTTTGATCCAAAATCTGGTGAATGCCGCTTCCTTCCACCACCAGACTGATCTCCGGGGTATCCTGGCTATAAAGAACCGGTTGCCCGACCTCCTTTTCTACCGTTGTGTACTGATAGATAGGCGGATCCCGCAACAGTTCTTCTTTTTTTAAACGTTGATGCTTCATCACGGCTTGATCTTTTTGATTTCTTCGGCGTAGTAGCGTACCAGATCAAACTTACTGCCGGGCATAATACGGTGGTCGGGACAGGGAATATATCCCCCCAGGGCAACCAACTTCTTTACCCGTTCCAGTTCGGCATCCACGGCGGCCTTATCTTTACGGAAGGCGGTTTTATCCATGCCGCCCACGCCCAACTGTTTATTGCCGAAGCGTTCCCGGGCGGCGGCAAATTGATCGCCCCAAACACCAACCTCAATGGGGAACAGCACGTTTACGCCGTTTTCCACCCAGGTGGATTGGAGTTTATCGGTAACACCGTCGCAATCCAAAGAAATGATATCAATTCCGTAACTATGTAACAGTTCATTCCGCTTTTTATAATGCTTAGCGGCCAGTTCTTCGAATATATCGGGAGCCAGCAGAGGGCCGTTTTTAAAGCAGATATCTTCCCAATAATGGGCAAAATCAAACTTTGCGCCGGTTTCCAGAATGGCTTTAACGCACTGATACTGCATTTCGGCAAAGGTATCCACGATTTCGGCAAAGAGTTCTTCATCTTCGTCGTACATTAAGTAGCTCATCCCCATAACGGAGGCGAAATCACGGATCTTACCGATCACGCTGCCTACGTGAAGACCGACGGGAGCATCCTGGATATAGGTTTCGTTCAGATTGCGGTAATAATCCAGATTGATCCGATCCATGGTGAATTCCATTTTGGGTTTATAAAGGGTCTCGAAGGCTTCCCGATCCTTTAAAATATAATCATCTTCGGAGGGGATGGAGCCTGCGCCGGGCTTCAGCCGTTCGATACAGCCGTATTGATTTTGAATCCGCTTGGTGCCGTCGGGCAAAATCTCCAACACCTTTTTTTCAAAAGCCGGGAATAGTGTATGATTATGGTGGCACTTGGGCGTCCAGTTAAAATCCCAGCCCAGGATCTTGTTCAGTTCCCAATCGGCTTCGTTATTATCGCCCCAGTTCAGCGCCAGATCTTTGGAGATCAAGCCCTGATCGGCCCATTCAATCAACACTTCTTTCCAATAACCGAAATGCACTGCAGGCAAACGGTCCACCGGCTTGAAATGCAGGATATTCATTGCACGTTCACGATTCGTCATTCAAATTCCTCCTTGATGATTGCTACCAACTCCATTTTAGCAAGTTTTCAATCGGGGGTAAATAGGGTGAAATTTCCTTTTTTCAATCTTACAGAAAGAAAACCACAGATTATTCGGCCGGGATATAAAATACCGTTTTGATGGTGCGTGCCATGCCCACACAACTTCCCGACGTGGTGGAAGGCAGGCTCAGTTCCATGAAACTTCCTTGGTGCACCAGCCCCAGCACAGCGGAGCCACCCCCATCAACGTTCATCAGGTAATCGATATCCGGGAACAGTTCCCGGGCGATGGTGCACATTTCCAGGTAATCCGCCCCGGCGGAACGCCGGGTACGACCGGAAAAGACTAAAATCACCAGTTCCCCGGAGCGAGTGGTGCCGATGGCGGTGCGAGGGTGCTTGACGATGGAATGTAGGTTGGATTCCTGGGTCTGGCGGGATAAGGGGCTCATCCAGCCCTCTGCCCGGAACCATTGCTCCAGATCCTCCTTTTGATCCAGCCCCTCCCCTTTCAGGATCAGGGAAAGGCCGCCTCCATAGGCCCATTGCACTTTTTCCCAATCAGCCGGGTCCACCCCGGCAGGGGGATCCAGTTTTAATACGAGTTCCAAGCCGGAAGGGTCGTAATAGCCTTGTTCATCGGGGGTTAAATTCAAGCTATTTAAAAGGATTGCGCCGGTAGCTTCATTCAAAGAAAGCACACAGCCTACGCTGGGCAACACCACATCCCCTTTACGGATGCAGGCAATCCGATCCTGAAGAATCACCAGGTTCAGGCGATCCTTACCCACCAGCCGGCGATATTCGTTGCGGTCCCCTTCCTCATCAGCAACGGAGAGATAGGGGGTATAGACCCGGACAGGGGCTTCCCCTTCGGAATCCACCGCAGTTTTGGGCCAGGCCAGCTCTATTCCGTTCACAAAGGCCTTGCCGCCGCCCAGCCGAAAATTGAAAAAGATAAATTCGCCGTTTTCTTTCCTGGCGATACAGGTTTTACGGAACAGCGGGAAGGTTTCAATCCGCTTGCCGTCCCGATGGCAAAGCATATAGTCCAGATGTCCGCCGGAGACCTCTGCCTGTTCTTGGGGGCGATCCTCCCGCAGGGCGTTATAAAGGGTTGCCAGCCCGGCGGTCATAAAGAATAAAAAGTTAGAGGCCAGGCCCGTTTCCGGCAAATTCAGTTCTCGAAATTTTTCCCGCAGGGTGGTATCACAGGAGAGCACCCGGGCATTGCGGGAACGCTTGACCTGTACCCCGTTTACCAGGATACCGGGGCCTTCGGCTCCGTCTTTAGGAGCAAAGTAGGAAGAATAATAGCACACATTTTCAAAGCCGGATAAATAGCGACGAAGCGCATCTTCCTTTTCAGCGTCGTATTCCTCAAGGCTTTGGAACCCGCTCAACTGCAGAGGCATAGGCTCAGCGGGCTCGTTTTCATAAATATTGTAGAAATAGGCGGGATATTGTTGGTAAAGTTCCAAAAGGCTCAGGTCATAAATCTTCATCCCCTGATCTCGCCAAAGGCAATAAAGCTGCCAATAGGAGCAGCGGGTAGGTTGCAGAATCCGTACCCATTGGGTGATATCCAGCCCCTTGGGTATGTAGATCGCACAAGGGCGCTCCAACGCCAATTGTCCCGCCATCGCCTGGGTTTGAAATCCCCGGGGACAGGCATAGACAAAGGATTCCACTGACAGGCTGCGGCATTCCAATAGCCCCGCCTCACCATAAACAAAGAGGCAGGCCTCCCCTTGGTCGATCTGCCGTTGCAACGCCTCGTCATAGACAATGCCCTGTCCATCGGCGGGCAATTCCTTCACCCCGGAGATCTGGCCGGGCGAGGGCAACAGATCCCCCGATTCCCCGGTCAGCAGGTAGCACTCCCCTGCCGCCCGTTTCAAGTCCGCCTGTAACAAAGAAACATATTCCGGTTGCAAAAGAGCGAAGATCACCGCCTTGCACCGCCCCAGCAGTTCACCGGCAACGGCACGCTGGTCGATGCCTTTTTGGGGTTCAAAAATGCAATGTTCCTGCATTTTGCGTTTTTTCCATTCCTCCAGGGGGGCAGTGCCCAGCAAGGCCTTGCGGCATTGGTGCAATTGCTCATAAACCTCTTCGACGGAATATTCATAATAGAATTCACCGGTGAATTTTTTTACAAGAGCCTTAAAATAGGCGTCCCGTTGGGCAGGGGTAATCAGCCCCATTGCCATCAGTTCCTCAGCAAGGGGGTCCTTAATCTTGGAGGCTCGGCGGGAAAAGATGATCTCCACCCCATTATACCCATATTTACGGTCCAACAAGTCCCAAATATATTCTTTGCGATAATAACTGCCCGGAGTGCGGTCGGGTAGAGTAAGTTGCAAATAATTCATTATAGCATCTCCAATTCACTTCGTTTAGTATCGGATACCGATTGAGCATCTGCAAGGCTTCTGCTTTGCATCAGCCGCTCATATTCTTCAAAATAGCGCAAACCGAAAACGTGGAGAGAATCGGCATTAAAATGCAGATTATCCGGGTTGGCGCCCAAGCCCTCGGCAGAGGCAAAGCCCATCCCCTCTTCGGCAGCCAAGCTTTGAAGATGGTCATTGATAATGGGATAAAAAACAGCAATAGCGGGGGATTTTTCATAGTTCACCAGATAATCGCCCAATCCGCCCATCACAAAGGGGATATTCTCAGCGTTCAGATCCTTTTGCATCGATTTGATCATCGCCCAGAGTTTTTCTTTATAAACCGGGCAACGTTCCTCGGAACAATCGCTTTCCCCCTGATGCCACAGAATGCCGGCCAGAGTGCTGGTGCGCATAGCCAGACGGGCATTGAAAACAGCATTATCATAAAGCAAGCCACCGGGTGCCCATTGATCGATGTTGGTTCCGCCATCGGCGCAGCAGATCAGGCCCACCTCTTCCCCGTGGGTCTTGGCATAGGCTTCTGCAAAGCTTTCTGCCAGGCTCACACCGGCAAAGCTTCTGTCCGGGTTAAGGGGGCGAAACATCCGCAGCCAGCGACCGTTTCGCATCACTTTGATGTGGTCCGTATTTACGGGGATCGCCTGGGAAATATCTCCCCGACCGGCCATGTTGGATTGA
>JAZOXD010000116.1:0-3608 GCA_045659565.1 Eubacteriales bacterium
CCCCACAACGCCATAGCAGGTGTTGGCCACGTGGCCCACAATATTGGCAAAAACAGATTCGGTAATATTAATAGTTCCGTTATGGTTATTTACGGTCATAATTAAAAAACCTCCTTATCATTTTTTGGATAGAAAAAGTCATAGTTAATTATATTTTATAATAAAATCCCAAAAAATACAATAGTTTTTTATTCAAGAGCGGAATAAATGATCTGAATCCGCCCCAAATGGGCATATTTTGGTGCTTTTTTTCAATTGAATCTTGCCGGGCGACAGCCTGCCTCGTTTAAATATGCCTTTTTAAAACGGGTTTGGATGATTCGTTCTGCCCTTACAAGAAAAAAGGGCAATTGACACACCCGGTCAAATCCCTTAAAATAGAAGGGAGGTGAAGAAAATGAAACTGATGGCAACTGCCGATCTGCATATAAAAAAGTCCGACGATCTGCCCCTTCTGGAGCGGATTCTGGCCCGGGCAGAGCAGGAAAACTGCGCCGCGATTCTGATCGCCGGCGATCTTCTGGATTCCCCTTACCCGGGGCGGGAGATTGCTCAAAAAATCAAAGACCTTTTTTCCGCCCCCGGTGCGCCGGTGTTTTTGGTGGCGGGCAACCACGATTCTTTGGATGAAACTGCCCTTTACCGGCAACTGCCCGATCGGGTGAAGGTGTTCCCGGCGGAGGGAGCTGTTTATGCGTTGGAGGGGCTTTCTCTGGTGGGGCGGTCTTCCCCCAAGCAGTTTAACGGCGCTTCCCCCTTGGCGGGGATCAAGACCCCCGCAGGGTTGAGCATCGGCCTGTTCCACGGTCAGTTTGGGGGCGGCGATTTTCAGCCGGTTTCTGCCGAGGAATTGACTGAAAGTGGGCTGAGCCTGGTGCTTTTGGGGCACATTCACAAGGCTGAGCAACGCCAATGGGGCGGTTGCCGACTGCTGGTGCCCGGCACACCTCAGGGCCGGGGCTGGGATGAATTGGGCGAAAAATATGCCTGGATTTTGGAAACAGACCCTGCCGGCGGCATCGATGCCCGCCCTGTTTCGGTGGCGGAGCAGGTGGTGCTGGAATATCCGGTGGAACTTTCCGATTGTCAAACCGAAGAAGAGATTACCCACCGGCTGGAAGAGGTGGAAATTCCCGAAACGGCGCTGTTGGGTGGGGTTTCCGTACGGGTCAAGGCCCGTCTGGTGCTCACCGGCTGTCTGTCGGTGGATCCGGCCCCCATTGCGGAAAGTTATAAGGCCCGCCACGGGCGGGAGGTTAAAAACCTTTGTCGGATCGGACTTCGGTTATCGGACCCCGGGATTTTAAAAGAACAAAACACTTTGCAGGGCGCCTTTTTGCGTCGGGCATTAGCGGACCTGGAGGCCGCACCGTCGGAACTGCGCCCCACTTTGGAACGGGCGATGGAACTGGGGCTGCAGGCCCTGAAGGAGGCGGGAAAATGATCATTAAAAAATTGCACATTCTCTCCTTCGGCGGGCTGGAAAACTTTGTTTTGGAGCCCCGGGCCGGGCTAAATTGCCTTTGCCGAGAAAACGAGTTCGGCAAAACCACGTTGATTCATTTTATCTACTATATGCTGTTTGGCTATGAGCCCAAACGGCTGAAAAATTATTTCCCTTGGAGCGGCGCACCCATGGCGGGCAATCTGGAATTTGAGTTGGAGGGGGAGCTTTGGCGGATCGAACGGACCCGCACCGAAAAAAACAGCGGCAAAACCCGTCTGCTTAATGCCCGAACCGGAGAAGAAGCGCCCTTGCCTGCCCGGCAACAGCCGGGGACGATGCTTCTGAATATTGATGGCGAGACCTTTTTGAAAAGTTTTTGTATCACCCAGGGGGATCTGCCCTTCGGGTACACCGACGGGCTGGATAAAGCCCTGAAAAATATGGCCTCCACCGGGGACGAAGGGGTCTCCTACGAGCAGGCCTTCAAGGCCCTGCGGGATCAGCGGGTGCGTTATGCCAATTGGGGGCGCCGGGGCGGCGCTCTGGATCAATTGCAGGCGGATCTGGCGGACCGTCGGGTGGAACTGGCCCATCTGCGGGAGCGGCTTTCTGCCCGGGAGGGTGCCCGTAAGGATCAGGAAGCAATTTTGGAAAAAATCAATCAAAACGAACAACAAACCGCCAATCAGAAGCAATTGCTGGAAGCCGCCCAAAAAAGCGACGCTTTAGGGGTGATCAAGCGGTTGGTCGAACTGGAGGAGCGGCAGAAAAATGCCCACGCTCGCCCGGCGGTCTCCAAGGAACAGATGGCCGCCCTGACCGCTGCTTTCGGCAAGGAAGAAACCGCAAAAACCATGCTGGAGCAGGCGGAAAAGGAGCGGGAGGAAAGCCGAGTTCGTTTGCAATATGCGGATGAAAGCCTGCACACCTTCGGCTTCACTCAAAACACCGGTGCCGAGTTGGAACAAGCCCAAAAGAAGGGTGTCGGAATGCCCTTGGGAGTGGGATGCTTCGCCTTGGCGCTGGGGGGCTTGGTGGCGGGGATCCTGTCAGCACCGCCTCTGCGTTGGGTGGGGCTGATCGCCGCCGGAGTGTTGGTTGTTTTGGGGACCGTTCTCCTTTGGAGCGAGAACAACCGCAAAACCGCCCTTTGCCGCCGCTACGGCGCCGGCAGTCTGACCCAATTGGCCGAAAAATGGAATCAATATCAATCCTTGTGGGAGGATCGCAAAGCCTTGGCCGGGGAGCAGGAGGATCTGCGCCGCCGGGAAGAGGAAGCCCGGAAGATCCATGCTGCAAAAAATGACGAACTGCAACAGTTAAAGGATGCCACCGGCATTACATCCGCTCAAAAATTAGAGGATCTGCGGGTGGATTGGCGGGTATTTGAAGGGGGCAGTGATCCCCAATTGCTGGAGGATCAGCGACAGATGCTTCTGCGGGGCAAGAGCCGGGAGGAATGGGAAGCGCTGGCCCAAAATGCCGTGCCCCTTTCCGAAACCGCTGAGCAGGTTCAGGCCCGGCTGCAGCAGCTCCGGGAGGAGGCTGCTGCCCTTCATCGGCGCTATAGCGAGCTGGATACCGGGGACTTGGGCCGACTTTGGGAGGAATGCCGGGCGTTGGAAGAGTCCATCGCCGCCGATGATGCGGCCTACGCCGCCGGCCGGGCCGAGCTGGAAGCTTTGGATCAATGTTTGGATTGGCTGAAGCAGGCCAACGAGGAAATGAACACCCAATTTTCGCCCAAGCTTTGCGCCCTGGCCGGGGAATACCTTAAAACCTTAACCAACGGAAAATATCAGGAACTGAAAATGGATGACGCCTTTAAGATTCGGTTGGAAGCCCCGGCCGGCACCTACGAGGCAGAGCGGTTTTCCGCCGGTACCCGAGATGCGGTGTATTTCGCTTTTCGGCTGGCCGCCGCCGATCTCCTTTCGGAAAAGAACCTGCCTATGATCCTGGATGATCCATTCCTGAATCTGGATGATGCCCGCCTACAGGCCGCTCAAGCCCTTTTGAAAAAGGCCGCCGAAACCCGGCAGATTTTGTATTTTTCCTGTAAAGAATAACGAGTTGAATTTGCCCCCGCAAACCCAGCGGGGTTCGCACCCCCAAAGGGGGTAAAACGCTAATTACAATATTGCTGACGGGCCTGCGGGAA
>JAZOXD010000117.1:0-2998 GCA_045659565.1 Eubacteriales bacterium
CCCCAGAACCATGGCCTTAATGGTCTGGGGGGATCTGAACCTTTCGGTGTTGGAAGGGATGCCCTCCGGTCGTAAGCCGGTGCAGACCTTTTTGGTGGATTCCGGCTATAAGACCCGGCTCCGCAAATTCTTGCAAAAGCAATTGCAGGAGGGGAACCAGGCCTATATCGTTTGCCCCCTGGTGGAGGAAAGCGAGGAAAGCGATCTCAAGAGCGCCGAAGCGCTTTTTGAAGAATTAAAAGAACTTTTCGGCCAAAAGGTGGATCTGATCCACGGCAAAATGAAGGCCGCCCACAAGGAAGCGGCCATGAACCGGTTTGTGGCCGGGGAAACGGGGATTTTGATCTCTACAACGGTGATTGAGGTGGGCATCAACGTGCCCAACGCCACGGTAATGATTTTAGAAAACGCCGAGCGGTTCGGCCTTTCCCAATTACATCAGCTTCGGGGCCGGGTGGGCCGCGGGCATAAGCAATCCTATTGCATTTTGATCAGCGATAATGCCAAGGATAAAACCGCCGAGCGGCTGGAATTTTTCTGCTCCACCAACGATGGCTTCGCCATCGCCAATAAGGATCTGGAACTGCGGGGGCCCGGCGATTTCTTTGGCGATTTGCAACACGGCCAGCCGAAAATGGCGGTGGCCGACCAGATGAACGATCTGGAACTTCTGACCCTTTCCAATCGCTGCGCCCAACGGATCCTGACCTTTGATCCCGGTTTGGAATCGGAACAGAATCAAGGCATTCGCCAAAATGTGGAACGGCTTTACGACCATAGCGGCATTGCGATGAATTAGAAAAAATTGGCGGGTATTTTCGTTTTTATTTCACCCATACTATTTGCGTAACCTGAAAAGGAGGTGAAATGAAAATGGATAACGCAATCAAGAGCAATGCTAAGGCTGGCCTCGAAAAGATGAAGTATGAGGTTGCCCGTGAAATTGGTGTAGATCTGAAGCAGGGCTATAATGGCGATTTGACTTCTGCTCAAGCCGGTCACATCGGTGGGCAGATGACCAAGAAACTGGTCGAGAGAGCCGAACAGAGTCTGTAAAAAAGGCACCGAACGCAAAAAATAAGGTGAAATAATAAAGAAACAGCCAATGTTTTCAGCAATGAAGGCACCGGCTGTTTCTTCTCTTTTTATGAGTGATTTAGAAGAAAAAACTCGGTTTTGCCGAGTTTTTATTTTGTGCGTATTTGATCAGCGATCCGGGGATTTTTTTACAAAAAATCCCCCGAAAAGGTTGAATTTTCCTGCGCCGGATGGTATGATTAGAAAAACGGCAAAAGGAGGATCTTGCCAATGAAAATCAGAGCTGCGACCTTTAATATACAATGTGGTCGCAATCATGCCAAGCGCGTTGCGGGCGAGCATGCAGATGTGGAACTGGATCGTGTTGTTGCCCAAATCGCCAAGATGGATGCGGATTTTTGCTCCATCAATGAAATCACAGACTATATCCCCACACCGGGCGTTGAGTATGGCCAGCAGCCTGCTTACTTAGCCCAGCAGTTGGGTTGGAATTTTGCCTTTGCCAAGGCCATCACGGCAAAGATGAAGGAAGAAACCACCCGGGACTACGGAATTGCGCTTTTGAGCAAGCATCCCATCCGTTCCTTCCGGAAGATTCCCATCCAGACGCTTCCTGAGGAGCGGATAGAAAAGGGCTATTGGGAAAACCGGGTTGTGATGATCGTGGAGTTGGAGATCAACGGCAAGATTGTTACGGTGATCAACAGCCATTTTGGCCTGACGCGGCTGGAGATTCAGCGGGCGGTCGATGCGGTGTTGGCGGTCAAGGAAACGATTTCCGGCCCCATTGTTCTGACCGGCGATTTCAATATTTATCCGGATGATCCCGAACTGTTGCGGATCAAAGCGGCCTTTAAGGACACCGCTGATGTGCGGGAGGATGCTTGTCTGACCTTCCCCAGCGATCAGCCCCGCACCAAGATCGACTATATTTTCACCGATGCAGATACCGAGACCCTGGCTTTGGAGATTCCCTCTGAAGTGGTGGCGGATCATCTGCCTATGGTGGCAACCTTGGAGGTAAAGTAAAATGAAATTAAAATTAGCGACCTTTAATATTCAACACGGCGTAGACCACGCCATTAAAATCGCAGAAGAAGGCCGGATCGTTGTGGATTTGGATCGGGTGGCCGATCACGTTGCCAAAATGGGCGTAGACGTTTGCACTTTCCAGGAGATCTATAATTGCCCGCCCGACGGTATCTTCCCCGATCAGCCCGGGTTTATTGCAAAAAAACTGGGTGGCTGGCATTCCGCCCACGCCAAGGCCATCGACGTTATTCGGTCGGACGGCGCAAAGCGCCCCTACGGGAACGGCATCGTTTCCCAATATCCCATCAAGAATATGAGAGCCGTACCCTTGGTTGTTCCCGCCGAACTGCGGGTAGAAGGTCACCGTTATGAGGACCGTGTTCTGATGATCGCAGAACTGGACCTGGGCGAGGGCAAGACCCTGACCGTGATGAACTGCCATTTCTGCCTTACTGACGAAGGTCAAAAGGTAGCTACCGAAACCATTCTGGCAGAAAAGGAAAAGATCTCCGGCCCCATCGTTCTCACCGGCGACTTTAACCTCTACCCCGATAATCCCTATGCACTGCAGTTGAAGGCCGCCTTCGACGATACCGAGGATTATATGGAGGGCTCTGTTCTGACCTTCCCCAGCCATAGTCCCCGCACCAAGATCGACTATATTTTCACAAGTGGGCTGAAGATTGAAAAGGCCTATACGGTGACCGACATCATCAGCGATCACCTGCCCATCGTGGCCGAATTGGAGGTATAAGGGATGAAATTAAAGGTTTGTTCTTTTAATATTCAACACGGCGTGAACCACGCCCAGCGGCTGGCCGGCGAAAAGCCGGAGGTCAACCTGGACCGGATGGTGGACCATATCCGGGATCTGGATGTGGATATCGTGGGTATTCAGGAGATTTATAACTGCCCGCCCGAGGGTCGG
>JAZOXD010000118.1:0-8109 GCA_045659565.1 Eubacteriales bacterium
GAATGCGGATGCTGAACTTTTCGCCGTCAAATTCCAGGTTGTTTTCCAAAAAGGCGATCAGCATTCTGGGGGGAGCAACCACGGTGTTATTGAGGGTGTGGGCCAGATATTTCTTTCCGTCCTCGCCCTTCACCCGGATGCCCAAGCGGCGGGCCTGGGCATCGCCCAGATTGGAGCAGGAGCAAACTTCAAAATACTTCTGCTGTTTAGGAGACCAAGCTTCCACGTCATAGGATTTCACCTTCAGGTCAGCCAAATCACCGGTGCAGCATTCCAAGGTGCGAACGGGGATATCCAGAGAACGGAACAGTTCCACGGAATAGCTCCACATCTTATGGAACCAATCCATACTCTCCTCGGGCTTGCAGATGACAATCATTTCCTGCTTTTCGAACTGATGGATCCGGTAAATGCCCCGTTCTTCAATGCCGTGGGCGCCCTTTTCCTTACGGAAGCAGGGGGAATAGCTGGTCAGGGTCAAAGGCAGACTGGCTTCCGGAGTGATGGTATCGATGAACTTACCGATCATGGAATGCTCGCTGGTACCGATCAGATAAAGATCCTCGCCTTCGATCTTATACATCATCGCATCCATTTCTTCAAAGCTCATTACGCCGGTTACCACATTGCTGCGGATCATAAAGGGCGGGATGCAATAGGTGAAGCCCTTGTTGATCATAAAATCACGGGCATAAGACAAAACAGCACTGTGCAGGCGGGCAATATCGCCCATCAGGTAATAGAAGCCTTCGCCTGCCACCCGGCCGGCAGCTTCTTTGTCGATGCCGGCAAAGTGAGCCATAATATCGGTGTGGTAGGGGATTTCGAAGGAGGGAACAGTCTTTTTGCCAAATTGCTCTACTTCTACATTTTCTTCGTCGTTTTTGCCAACGGGGACAGAATCATCCACGATGTTGGGGATCTTCATCATCACTTCATTGAGCTTTACCTGCAGTTCGGCTTCCTTCTTTTGCAGTTCGGCCAATTCTTCGGCTTGGGCAGTTACCTGGGCCTTCACAGCCTCAGCTTCCTCCCGTTGGCCTTTGGCCATCAGGCCACCGATCTGTTTGCTCAGGCGGTTACGGTTGGCACGCAATTCATCTGCCCGGCGGTTGCTGGCCAGCTTTTCTTCATACAAAGCAATGGCTTCGTCCACCAGAGGCAACTTGTGATCTTTGAACTTTTTCCGGATGTTTTCTTTTACCAGTTCCGGATTTTCTTTTATAAACTTAATATCCAGCATTTTCAAGGACTCCTTAAAGTATATTACTTCATTATTTTAGCATATTCAGCAATATTTTCAAGCCTTTTTCTTGGCTTTTATGCGGTTTTTCAAACTGTGATAGGGCACCACTGCGTCAAAAATCGGCAACATGCCTTCTTTTTTGGGGTTTTGGGCTACCAATTGATAGATATCGTGGCCGGGGTAGTGGTTGCCCTCCACCAGTTTGGGGCCGGCGGGGGTCAGGGCAATATCCCAACCCACAAACCGTACCGAAGGCACCTTCAGGGCGGCCTTTTTCACCAGTTCCAAGGCCGCCGGCCAATGGGGGAGCTGGTAGCCGTTGAAGGGGATGCCGGTATCCGGGTGGGCTTCATAACTGCGGCCCAGCTTGTCCACCGCCACGCCAATCAGCTTGCCGGTTTCCGCATCGGCAGGAAGCACCATTCCGCCATGGTTAAAGTTGTCCACCACTGCGCCGCCGCTGCCCAGCCGCATTGCGGCATAAACAATGTGGGGCTCGCCGTTATCGTTTACCATGGTCACCAGACGAACGGTGTTGATGGATCCGGCATACAGCCGATTGACGGCTTCGTCCTGCGCCAGCACCTCCTCAATCAAGGTCTGCCCGTTGGTCTTCAGGGTGTTATAAAGGGTTACGGCGCTTTCCGCCCGGGTTTCAATTTTCTCAATGTCCCGGCCGCAAAGGCCCGATTCCGGTTTCACGATGATCAGCGGGTGCTTTTGGATAAAGGCTTCAAAATCCCCGGCTTCGGCGGAAGAAAGATCCAGAAAATCCCGGCCGCATTCTTCCCGGAACAGGGTCAGGAATTCTGTCTTGTTGTTGAAATAATGGTAATCTGCCCGATTGTTCAGGGCTTGTACATAGCGGGTGTTCTTGCCACGGGTCAAAATATTTTTTCGCTGGGCGTGGGTCATATCATACATCCCAAAAATGGTGTAGTCGATATATCCCGCCTCATAGCGCAGGGCGCAAACAGCCATATCCGCCAGGATCAAAGCCTTGGAACGGCCCGTCTGTTGATGAACCTGGTCTAAACGGTCCCGCAGACCCTTGGTATTCAGATTGGCAACCCGCCGGATCAGATAAGTGATCTTACTCATTGGGAAGTACCTCGTTTTTAAAAAGTTTAATGGGTGGCAGTTGGGCCAGAATCACGGCCGCCAGCATCAGACCGCAGCCCAAAAGCTCCCGGCCGGTAAGCCATTGGCTCAGTACCAGCGCCCCGGCCAAAACAGAAAAGACGGATTCCAAACTCATAATCAAAGAGATTACAGTGGGGTTGGAGCCCTTTTGAGAAATGATCTGCAACGTATAGGCAATGCCGCTGGATAAAACACCGGTATAAAGCAAGGGGATGATGCAACCGCCAAAATTGCCCCAATTGGGTTGTTCAAAGAAAAGGGCATAAAGGGCAGAAAGGACGGCCACCACGGCAAACTGAATGCAAGAGAGCCACATTCCGTCTACCTTTTGGGTAAAATGATCCACCACCAGGATATGCACCGAGAAGCAAAGGGCGCAAAGCAAGATCAGAAAATCTCCCCGTTCAATGGTGAAGGAATCCCGGATGCAAAGATAGTATAACCCGACTGCCGCAACCACAACCGCAACCCAAACGGTGGCGGGTGCCTTCTTTTTAAGGAAGATGCCCAGAATAGGAACCAAAACGATATAAAGGGCGGTGATGAACCCGGCCTTTCCCGGCTCGGTTTCCGATAAGCCCATTTGCTGCAGGGCAGAGGAAACCGCCAGAACCGTTCCGCAACAGAGGCCGCCCAGCAACAGGGTTTTACGGGTTTCGGTGGCGGGCAAAAACGGCTTTTTCTGCACCTTGGCAAAAACCCAAATGGCCGCCAGCAGAGCGAAAACCGCAATCAGGGATCGCACCGCATTGAAGGTAAGGGCGGGGAAGAGCTCCGCACCCTTGCTTTGGGCAACAAAGGCGGTGCCCCATATGAAGGCCGCTAACAGGGCCAAAGCATTGTTTTTAAAATGATTCATAGACTACCTCTCAAATTATTACATTTCATTATAGCAATTTTTTTGAAAAATAGCAAGTTTTTTACCAAAAAGAGGAAAAGGTTCGTTTTTTCTTGCAAAAATCGACAAATTATGCTAAAATGAATAAAATAAAATAGAGAGGGAATTTTATTTTATGAAAAGAAAAGACGGAATCCGCATTAAAATCAGTGATCCGATGTATACGGTTGCCGCCCATATTATGGATAAACGGGTGGACTCCATGAATATGATCACCCTGGATATCCCCATTGATCCGATGATGGAGTATATCCGCGGGAAGCAGGAAGAGGGGATGAAAATTTCCCGCCTGGCCGTGATTCTCAGCGCCTACGTACGGCTGGTGGCGGCTTATCCTCGCTTGAATCAGTTTGTGGTAAACAGTAAGATTTATGCCCGGAACGAAATTGCCGTGGGTTTGGTGGTGTTAAAGGGCAGTTTGTCCGATGGCGGAACCATGTCCAAGGTGTATTTCCACCCCACTGATACGGTGATCGACGTACAGCGGAAACTGACGGAGTATATCGAGGCCAACCGTACGGCGGACCCTCAGAACGGAACAGAAAAGATCATCAAATTCTTGTTGAGCGTTCCCGGCCTTTTACGGAGCGGGGTGAAATTTCTGAAGCGGATGGATCGGCACAATCTGTTGCCCAAGGCCATTATTGATATGAGCCCCTTCCACACTTCTCTGGTTATTACCGATCTGGCCAGTATCCGCACCGATTCTATTTATCATCACGTTTATGAATTTGGCACCACCTCTGTTGCCATTTCCATGGGCAACACCCGGGAGGTGGCCAAACGCCGTCGCGGGGAGATCGAGTTCCAGAAATGTATGCCCCTGGGCATCGTTATGGATGAACGGATCGCCGGCGGCAGCTATTTCGCCATCGCTTTCCACGATTTCCAAAATTACTTAAAACACCCCGAACTTCTGGAAGAACCCCCCAAGGTGATCCACGACGAGATCAAACAGATTTTTAATATCGAATAAAAGAAAGAGGGAAAACCTTTTGAAAAAGGTTTTCCCTCTTGAACTTCCTTTCGAAAACGTTCAAACTGAAAAACATAAGATTGAAAGTTTTTGAGGATTGTTAAGGAACTTTTTTTAAAAAGTTCCTTAACGCCACCGTTAATGCTTTTGTTGTTTCATCCAGATATTGATCACCCATTGGGTGGGCAGGAACTTTACACCTAATACCTGCAGTTTATTTTGTAGGCTGGGCACGCAAACGGCCTTTCCTTTTTTCATTGCCTTCAGGGCGTCCTTGACCGCCTCCTCGGCGGTGAACCACTTGTTGAAATAGGTTACCGCATCGTTGCTGGTCTGTTCTGCGTGGTTAAAGAATTCAGTCTTAACCCAGCCGGGGCAGAAGGCCAGAACTTTAATGTTGCGGGGCTTCAGCTCTGCCCGCAGGCCCTGGGAATAGCTCAGTACAAAGGCCTTTGTGGCGGCGTAAACGTTCAGATAGGGCACCGGCTGAAAGGCCGAAAGGGAATCCACCTGCAGGATCCGTCCGCCGTCCGGGATATAGGGCAGGGTGCGCTGGGTTACCGCCACCAGGGCCTTACAGTTCAGGTCGATCATCCCCAGGCAATCCTCCAGGGGGATCTGATCGTAGCGGCCGAACTTACCGAAGCCGCTGCCGTTGATCAACAAAGAAACCTCCGGCTTTTCCACCTCCAGCAGAGCGCTGTATTGTTCCAGAGCGGCTTGGTCGGTCAGGTCCAGGGCCAATACCCGCACCGGGGTTTTTAACTCGGCCTTCAGCTCTTCCAACCGGTTGGCCCGGCGGGCGATGACCCAAAGCTCGTCCCAATGTTCCATTTGATCAATTTGTTTGGCAAATTCCCGGCCCATTCCACTGCTGGCGCCGGTGATGACGGCAATTTTCATCTTTATTCTCCTTTGTTACTTGCTGGAATTTGTTTTTTAAAATTGTATCATATCGTAAAAATTTTATCAAGGTATGGGTTTTACTTATAAAAATAGTTGTTTTTTACTTTTAAATAGGTTAAAATGTAAGCAAATAAAACCAAAAGGAGATTTTTGAACAATGAAAGAATTCGGTTTGCAGATCTACACCGTGCGGAACGCCACCGACACGGCTGAGAATATCGCCACCACCTTCAAGCGGATCCGTGAGATGGGCTATACCCAGTTCCAGACCGCCGGTACCCCCGCTATCCCTTATGAAGAATACGGTCGCCTGGCTGCTGAAGCCGGCCTGGAGATCGTTGGTACCCACGATTCCTTTGACCTGATGGAAAAGGATTTTGAGCAGGCTCTGGCCAATCATAAGGCTTTGAATACCACCAACATGGGCGTGGGTGGTTTTCATCCCAAGCCCTGGGTGGACGATCCCGAGCTGTGGGCAGATTATATCAAGCGTGTCAATGCGGTAGCCGCTAAGTGCGCCGAAAACGGTATGAAATTTACTTATCATAATCACAGCCACGAATTCATCAAGCTTTCCAACGGCAAAACGCCCATGGAAATGATGGCAGAGGGGTTTGATAAAGAGAACGTGACCTTCTGTCTGGATACCTTCTGGGTTCAGCACGGCGGCGGCGACGTTTGCTCCTGGATCGAAAAACTGGCCGGCCGGATCGATATCCTGCACCTGAAGGATATGAAGCGGATCCCCGAATTCGACGAAAAACGCGGTCATCAGATGTTCGCCGAGATCGGCAACGGCAACCTGGATTGGAAGAAGATCCTGGCCACTGCCGAAAAGGCCGGCGTTAAATATTACGTTGTGGAGCAAGATACCTGCCCCGGCGATCCCTTCGATAGTGTAAAGATGAGCGCCGATTTCCTGAAAACCATGTAAATATAAAAATGGCTTGAGCATTCGCTCAAGCCATTTTTTTGTTTTCCATTTTTGCGGTCTGTGCCTTTTTTATTACCGAATCCCGTAATTCTCAATAATATAATCCATATCCTTATCCCCGCGGCCGGAAAGACAAATCAGAACAGAACCCTTGCCCATCTCCTTGGCCAGCTTGATGCCGTATGCCACCGCATGGGAGCTTTCAATGGCGGGGATAATACCCTCCATCCGGGAAAGTTCGAAGAAGGCGTCGATGGTATCTTCATCGTTCACCACATCATATTTCACTCTGCCCAGTGTATGCAAGAAGGCGTGTTCCGGGCCGCTGGAGGGGTAATCCAAACCGCTGGCCACGGAATAAACCGGGGCGGGGTCGCCGTTTTCGTCCTTCAGCATAATGCTGTTGAAGCCGTGCATCACACCTTCGGAGCCATATTGCAGGCTGGCGGCGTGGTCGCCCAATTTGGTGCCCCGACCCAAAGGCTCGATACCATAGATGGTAACGGGATCGTTCAAAAATCCGGAAAAGAAGCCGGCGGAATTGGAACCACCGCCCACACAGGCCACAATGGCGTCGGGCAGTTCTCCGGTCATTTCCTTAAACTGCTCCCGGGCCTCAATACCAACAATGCTCTGGAAATCCCGCACCATCATGGGGAAGGGATGGGGACCCACCACAGAGCCGATGCAATAGATGGCGTCCTTATATTCCCGGGCATAGGCCTCAAAGGCGGCGTCAACGGCTTCTTTCAAGGTGGCCAGGCCGTGGGTCACTTCCACCACATTGGCGCCTAAAATCTTCATTCTTGCCACATTGGGGGCCTGCTTTTTGATATCCACAGAACCCATATAAATATCGCATTCCAAACCGAAATAAGCGGCGGCAGTGGCCAACGCCACGCCGTGCTGGCCGGCACCGGTTTCGGCAATCAGTTTCTTTTTGCCCATATATTTGGCCAAAAGAGCCTCGCCCATACAGTGGTTCAGCTTATGGGCGCCGGTATGATTCAAATCTTCCCGCTTCACATAAAGCTGCACATTGCCCAATTTGGCAGAAAGCCGCTCCAGATGAGAAATGGGGGTGGGGCGACCCTGAAATTCCTTGCGGATCCGGCGCAGTTCGCTGATGAACTTGCTGGATTTGCAAATGGTAAAATAGGCCTCGGTGATCTCGTCCATGGCCTTTTGCAGCTCGGGGGAAACAAAGGAACCGCCGTATTTACCAAAATAGCCCTTTTCATCGGGATAATTTTTCAGATAGGTATCAAAATCAATATTGTTGAAGATCATGGGTTCTTCTCCTTTCAAAATAAGAAGTCCCATACTTCCCCAAAGGGAAGTATGGGACAGAAAAAACATTTTCTGCGGTGCCACCCATATTGATGAAGTTCATCCGCTTATTCCGCGCAATCACGCAGCTCGCGTTTGGTAACGGTCGCGTTCCGTCAACTACTACTAACGGAGAAATTCCGTGTTCGGTTGCCCTCATAAGCCCATTCAGATCAACTTTCCCTGCCGCACTCCCAGCGCCTGCGGCTCTCTTGGAGGTTCCGTAGATCCTACTCCTCTTACTCAACGGTTTATTTTAATATAGCATATGCTATTTTCTTTGTCAAGGGGAAATTTTAGTGATTTAGTTCAGTAAAGCGCGGTCGCTGGCAAATTCGGAACCGCTCTGTTGGCTGAATTTTTCCATCAGATCGTCGACGGTCAGCTTTTGCTTTTCTTCACCGGAAACATCAAAGATGATCCGGCCGTTATGCATCATCACCAGACGGTTGCCGTGCTTGATGGCATCCTTCATATTATGGGTGATCATCAAGGTGGTCAGGTGATCCTTTTCAATGATTCGATCGGTGGCATCCAGTACCTTGGCGGCGGTTTTCGGGTCCAAGGCGGCGGTATGCTCATCCAAAAGCAGCAGCTTGGGTTTTACCAGGCTGGCCATCAACAGGGTGAGGGCCTGACGCTGGCCGCCGGAAAGCAGGCCTACCTTGGCGGTGAGC
>JAZOXD010000119.1:0-2299 GCA_045659565.1 Eubacteriales bacterium
CGATGTCGATGGTCTCCTGGTCGGTATAGCGCAGGCCATCTACAAAAACAGCTTTTTTGCCCAGTTTTTCCATCAGTTCGCTGATCTCCGGTCCACCGCCATGGACTAAAACCACTTTGATGCCGATGAGCCAGAGCAAAACAATGTCTTCCATCACCTGCTGTTTCAGCTGTTCGTTTACCATGGCGTTTCCGCCGTATTTCACTACCACGATCTTACCGGTGTATTGGCGGATATAAGGCAGGGCCTGGGTCAGAACCTCGGCCCGTTGTGCATTTGAAAAAATTGTATCCATCATTATGTTCTGTAATCTCCGTTAATTTTTACGTAATCATAGGTCAGGTCACAACCCCAGGCGGTGGCTGTAACGCTTCCTACCCCCAGATCAACCAGGATTTCAATCTCTTTTTCTAACAAAATCTCTTTGGCTTTTTCCTCGGAAAATTCCACACCGGCGCCGTTTTCACAAACGGGGATGGTTCCTTTGGAGGAACGGAACGCCACAGCCACTTTGGTAACATCCACCGCCGCTCCGCTGTAGCCGATGGCGCAAAGCACCCGGCCCCAGTTGGCATCTGCACCGAACATTGCCGCCTTTAAAAGGCTGGAGCAGATCACGCTTTTGGCAACGGTCTTGGCGGTCGTTGCGTTATCGGCACCGGTTACCTTGCATTCCAACAGTTTGGTGGCGCCTTCGCCATCTCCGGCAATCGAGCGGCAAAGATGAATGTTTACCGTATTAAGGGCTTCCATAAAAGTATTAAAATCGGCGCCTTCTTCAGTGATGCAGGGGTTGCCGGCCATTCCGTTGGCCAGGATCGTTACCATATCGTTGGTGGAGGTATCGCCGTCGATGCTGATCATATTGAAGGTATTGGCGATATCCCCGGAAAGGGCCTTTTTCAGCATAGCGGGCGAGATGGCTGCATCGGTGGTCAGGAATACCAGCATGGTGGCCATATTGGGGTGGATCATCCCGCTGCCTTTGGCGATGCCGCCCAGATGGCAGGTCTTGCCGCCCAATTCAAAGGAAACGGCGATTTCTTTTTTAACGGTATCGGTGGTCATGATGCCTTGGGCGGCAGCCTCGCCGCCTTCAGCGCTCAGGCCCGCCGCCAAGGCGGGTAAGCCGTTGGCGATGGGGGTAATATCCAAGGGTTGGCCAATCACACCGGTGGAAGCCACCACCACATCCTGGGCCTTGATGTTCAGTTCATTGGCCACCAGGTCGCTCATTTGCTCGGCAATCTCAATGCCGTTGGCATTGCAGGTATTGGCGTTGCCGCTGTTGCAGATTACCGCTTGAGCGGTGCCGTCGGCCAGGTGAGCCTTGGTTACCTGCAGGGGCGCACCCTTTACTAAATTGGTGGTATAAACCGCCGCCGCAGCGGCGGGAACTTCGCTTAAAATCAAGGAAAGATCCTTTTTGATCTTGTTTTTGCGGATTCCGCAATGAATACCGTTGGCGGTAAAGCCTTTGGCGGCGCAAACGCCGCCGGGAATAAACTTGATCATTTTATACTCCTTTCGGTTCCTTAAAATTGTAAACCGGTCGTTTCCTCAACGCCCAGCAAAATGTTCATATTTTGGATAGCCGCACCGGAAGCACCCTTACCCAAGTTATCAAAACGGGCCACCAGAAGGATTCGATCCTCGTTGCCGGTAACGGTGATTTGCAGATCGTCCCGGCCCGCCATGGCGTTGGCGGCCAAAAATCCGCCCTCGTTGGCGCCGGCGCAGAAACGGATCAGCCCTTGCTGATAGGTCTTGGTATAAAGCGCTTCGATATCGGCAATGTTGCCCTTCAGGTCCTTGCCAAAGAGGGGAACGGTAACCTCCATTCCGCAGGGAAAATCTGCCACAATGGGGCAAAAGAGGGGGGCGGTGGTCAGCCCGCAAAGGGCCCCCATCTCCGTCAGATGCTTATGCTGTTGAGTCAGGCCATATTGCCGGGGCGCATCCAGAAACACCATCCGATTGGGATCCTCGTATTCGGCGATCATCTTTTTTCCGCCGCCGGTATAACCGGTCAGGGAAAAGCAAGAAAGCGCGGCATCCTTGGGAAGGAGACCGGCCTGCACCAAGGGTGCCACCAATGCAATGAAGCCGCTGGCGTGGCAGCCGGGGTTGGCGATCCGCTTGGAGGCGGCGATCTTTTCTCGTTGGCCGGGCAGTTCCGGCATACCATAAACCCAGTTGGGATCGGTGCGGTGGGCGGTGGAGGTATCAATAATAGCGGTGTTGCTTCCCTCTGCCAGGGCAACCGCTTCAATGGCTGCCCCATCCGGCAGGCAAAGAA
>JAZOXD010000120.1:0-1501 GCA_045659565.1 Eubacteriales bacterium
CGGATCATCCCCGTGATGAAGGAAGGGGGCGGCTATATTTTCGCCTCCGATCACTCCATCCCCAATTCCGTCTCCTTCGCCAATATGGCCGAAATTACCGCTTTGGCAAAAAAACTGGGGCAATATTAATTAGGAGAAAATATAATGGTTCTTATGGAAGATCAAAAAATTATCCGTGAACTGGCCAAAGAATATATGGCACTGGCCACCGATGAAAAGCAACAAAACGCTAATATGCGCTTTAAAGCCACCAATGATCTGAAGTTGGTGCGTCCGCCCGTTCTTTTGGATGAAATTCCCTGGTATCAGATGAATATCGGGGATGAACTCACCTGCCGTTGCCGTGATCCACGGGCCCAAGCGGCAGAAATGCACCTGCGTAAGGGAATTTATCAGCGAAAGCACTTCCGTGCCGACGTTCTGATGGAACCCTTCTATCGGGTGAAAATGGCTTACGATTCCACGGGAATCGGTATTCATTGGGAAGAAGAGATCATCCGTACCGACGATACCAATAATATTGTTTCTCACCACTATAAAGACGTGTTGGAGGAAGAGGGAAGTGCCGAACTGATCCAAATTCCCAAATTCACCGCCCGCCCCGATCTGGATGCAGAGGCGATGGAATATTATACCGAACTGTTCGGGGATTCTATGCCCGTAAAACTTTGCGGCCACGGTTTCTTCTATAACGCCCCCTGGGATATCATTGCCCGCCTGCGGGGCCTGGAACCCATTCTTTACGATCTTTACGATCGCCCCGAACATCTTCACGCCATTCGCCAAAAGTTTTTAGAGGTTATGTTGGCAGAAATGGATTTTGTGGAACAACATCTTCACGTGGATCCCACCGCCCCCAGCCTCCATTGTACCCCTGCCGCCGTTTCGGGCCTGGCAGAAGACGGCCTGAAGGCCACCTGGTATCGAACCATGGCCCAGGGTTTTTCCGATGTTTCTCCCGAGATGCATTGGGAATTTGACGTGGAGTATGCGATGCAGATCGCACCCCGCTTTGCTTATACCTATTATGGCTGTTGCGAGCCTCTGGATCGGTAATTGGATGTAATTCAAAAGATCCCCAACCTGCGTAAGATCGGGGTTTCTCCCTGGGCCAAGGAAGAGGTTATGGCCGAGCAAATGGGCGGCAAATACGTTTACGCCCGCAAACCCAACCCGGCCCACGTGGCTATCCATACCGATCCCCAAGTGATCCGTGAGGAAACTGAAAAAACCGTTCGCCTTTGCCAAAAATACGGGTGCCCGGTGGAAGTTGCGCTGAAGGATATCAGCACTGTTTCCCCCCGCCCCGAAAATCTGATTGTTTGGGCGGAAACGGTATCTGAAGTTTTGGACCGTTACTATGGAGAGTAATCTATAAAAGGAATTGAATCAATGAAAAGAGATATGAATGCCTGGTTACAGGCGTTAACAACCGAAAAACGCCCCCTGCCGATTCTTTCTTTTCCCAGTATCAGTCTGCTGAATGTTTCAGTTAAGGAAC
>JAZOXD010000121.1:0-3672 GCA_045659565.1 Eubacteriales bacterium
ATAATGGGGGCAAGCGCCTGCATAGGCTTCTTTGATCCGAGCGGCGGCTTCCGAAACGATAAGTCCCGGTTCATAAAGTTCCCGCCACACATAAAAATCACCCTGCTCATCCTCTGCCGCAAACAATCCGGCCAGCATATCCAAGCCATAGTCCAAGGCAAAATACTGCCGCCAATGATCGGGGATTTGAAAGGGCTCCACCACGTGAATACTACGATCCCATTGGGTGAAAAACCGTCCTTCCGTAAGATCCCAATCGCCGTCCAACAGAGCCCGGCGTTCTCGCTCCGGAAGGCGCTTCAATCGGGAGATATACTGAGGATCGCCCTGCATCAAAAAGCGGTTATCCTGCACCCTGGCCGGAATAAAGCGACGGCTTCCCAGAGGATCGCGAATGGGGGTATCTGACGGGGCGGGATCCACAAAGCGGGCTTTGACCCATTGATGCCCCACCCCGCCGGGGTTGGTGGTGCTCTTCATCTGCCGCGGGAAGGGCTTGGCCCCCCTTAAACGGGATTGCAGGTAAAGATACATGGATTCGGTAAAATGCGTGAGTTCATCAAACCGGATCACATCGTATTCTGCCGATTGGTAGCGGTAAACATCCCGTTCGCTGTCGCAATAGCCAAAATCCAGCACCGATCCGTTTTCAAAATACCCCGTATGCCGGGAGGAAAGATAGCGGTAGACCCTTCTGGGGTAAAGTTCCTCGGCCGTACGCACCAAGGAATTTTCCAGTTCCGGCAGGGTCCGACGCAGCAACAGCTGGCGGGAACCCGGATATTTCAGGGCGTAATAGAAAGCATCCACCAACTGCCCGTAGCTTTTACCACCGCCGGCGGCGCCACCGAAAAGAATTTCGTCCTCCTGCGCCGTGATAAACCGATGCTGCAGGGAAGTAACGGTAAAAATTCCGTTATTTCCCATCATTCTCACCCACGATCCGGATCTCAAAGCGGTGGCCGCTGTCCACCTCCTCCGGATCGGATCGGGACAGTTCCTTCATCAGTTTGATGGCGTCCATTCCACCCTCTGCCGCCCGTTTAGCCAGGCTTAAAGCCGTTAATTCACTAACGGTTTTGCTTTCCCGTTCCTCCAGCGCCGCTTCCAACTGGGGCATTGTCATCGCCGCGGCCCGGGCAAAATCCTCCGCCAGCATTTCCAGCAAATTCATCGGTTCTTTCCACCTCCCGCAGTTCATTATAGCGGCAAAAGAAAGCACGGCGGCGAACAGGATTTATGGTTGCAATTATCGGCGTGTTTTGCTATAATAGAAAGGTGAAAAATATCGAATTTTGGAGGGTATGTTCCAATGATCACACTGATCGTGAATCCGGCTGCCGGAAACGGGCGGTCGAAAAAGATCGCTTTATGGGTTGAAAAGGCCCTGGAACAAAAAAAGATCTCTTACCGCCGGTGGGAAACCACTGCGCCCGGGGATGCCACCCAATTGGCTCGTCAGGCAGCAGAAGAGCACCGCTCCCAACCGGATCCGTCTGATCTTTTATTAGTGATTGGTGGGGATGGAACCTTTTTGGAAAGTGTACAGGGAATGATGGACAGCGAACTGCCCATTGCAGAGATTCCGGCCGGAACCGGCAACGATTTTTTAAAAACTCTGCAGGTGCCCCGCAAGCCCTTGCCTGCTTTGGAGCATATTTTGGTCGCTAAGCCCCGAAAAATTGATTTAGGCACGGTAAACGAGGATCTTTTTGCCAACGAATGCGGTGCCGGATTTGATGTGACCGTACTGGACCATGCGGAAAGCGCCAAACGGTACGCCCGTGGGTTGGCCCCCTATCTTTGGGGTGTGATCAAAGCGATTTTCACCCACCGAAGCCGCACCATGGAGATCATTGCCGACGGCGAGACTCTGTTCCAAGGGGATTGTCTGGTCTTTTCCGTGGCCAACGGCGGGTTTATCGGTGGCGGAATTCCCATCAGCCCCCAGGCCACAGTCACCGACGGCTTTTTTGACCTGATTGTTATTAAAAATTGCAGCCGGCTGCGGATGGTCAGTTACTTACCCGGTTTACTGGTGGGCAAAATCTTAACCTTCAAACATACGGTGATTCACAAAAAAGTAAAGGAAGTTTCGGTTTACTCCCCGGACGGTCAGCCCCTGCGGGTGAACGTGGACGGCGAGATCAGCAACCGGGCGCAATGCCACTTTAAGATCTTGCCCGGTCAACTTCATATCAAGATGTAATTATTAAGAAAAGGACGGTACTGAATGAAAAAAATCTTATCCCTGCTACTTTGTTTTTGTTTGTTTTTATCCCTGACCATCGGGGTATCGGCCTCGGCGGAAGCCACCTTGACGGTGACTGCCCCCACCAAGTTATTTTATCTGGTGGGAGAGGAGCCCGATTACACCGGCGGTTCGGTTACTTATACAACCCAGGAATCACTGGAGCTTCCCCTGACGGCGGAAAACTGCTTTGGCCTGGACACCTCTACCCCCGGGAACAAGACCGTAGCGGTAAAGGAAATGAATATGACCGCTTACTTCCGGGTGACGGTAATGAACACGGAAGACCCCATTCTGGAAATGAAGGATGTATCCTCCAAGCAATGGTATTACGAGGCTTTGGCAGCCTGTATGAAGGCCGGCTTTTTTGAAGGAGACGAGAAAAAGAACGCCCAGCCCAACGGTTCTTTGACCCGGGCCCAACTGGCCACGCTACTTTATCGGGTGCACGAAAGTGATCCCCGGGTGATGGCCCCCAAGGATAACGTTGCCCAGCCCTTTACCGATGTTACACCCAAGGATTGGTTTTACGATGCGGTGGAAAATTGCAGAACTGCAGGTATCATCACCGGTATGGGGGACGGCACCTTTAATCCTAACGCCACCATCAAGCGGGAAGATGCCATCCTGATGATCGTGCGAACACTCTATTCCGCCGATGAACTGGAAGCGGCGGATCCTCAGGCCCTGTTGGCTGCCTCCGGCCTGACGGTAACGGATTTTGATCAGGTTTCCAAATATGCAAAAAAAGCCATGGCTTTAGGGCTGGGAAGCCTGATTAAAGGGGATGAAAAAGGGGCTTTGAACCCAAAAGCTTCCATCAGTCGGGCGGAAACCGCCACCATTCTTTACCGCCTGTATCTGGAGGGCTTCCAATGGGAAATGGCGGCAAGAAGGCCGCTGATCTACCTTTCCCCGTCCAATCAGGTCAGCAACAGCTACAAGGGGCTGAATACCACCGAGGGGCTGGAAATGATCAAGGTTGCCAACCTGATCGAACCAATCCTGGTGGCCAAAGGCTATCAAGTGATCAATGCCGACAAATCCATTCCCATCCGGGAACGGGCCAAAGAGGCAAACAAACTGCAGGTAGATGCTTATGTGGCGATCCATACCAATGCAGGCGGTGGCGCCAATGCCACCGGAACCGAGGCCTATTACAATGGTGCCAACACCGGCTCCAAGGAACTGGCCACCGAGATTTATAACCGGGTAATTGCCTTGACCGGCAAGGGCCGGAAGCTCAAAGAAGATTACCTTTGCTTAATGGATAAGAACGGGAACTTCGCCTACGGCACCCCCTTTGTGGAGGTAGGTGAGCCCAAGGTGGCCAATCTGCTGTTGGAGGTGGAGTACCACGACAAGGCGGATAAGGCCCTTTGGATCACCCAGAATACCCAAGCCATTGCCAGAGCCATTGC
>JAZOXD010000122.1:0-8841 GCA_045659565.1 Eubacteriales bacterium
GCTTCCTTTTCCTTCTGCTCGTCATACCAGGAACCGGTGAACTTAACGTCCATGGTAACGGTGGGGCATACGGACTTAGCGCCCAGATAGAAAGAGGTGTAACCGGACATAACTTCAGCAAAAGTGAAGGCACCAACATAACCCATCTTAGCCTTATCAGCAGTGATCTTACCGGCGGTGATCATTTCGTTCAGCTTCATACCGGCAACAACACCTGCCATATAACGACCCTGGTAGATGTGGGCAAAAGCGTTGTGGAAGGTCTTCAGACCGGCAGTGTGAGCCTGGGTACCGGTAGCGTGGCAGAACTGCACATCGGGATATTCCTGAGCAGCCTTGATCAGGAAGTTTTCGTGACCGAAGCTATCGGCGAAGATAATGTCGCACCCATCGGACTCGATCAGTTCAACAGCGGCATCATAGCACTTGTTGGACTCGGGGATCTGAGTCTTCTGAACCATCGTTACGCCCATGTTCTTGCAAGCAGCAACAGCGGCGTCGATGAAGTTCTTGTCGTAGGTGGATTGTTCGTCGTGCAGGAAGATGAAACCAACCTTCAGGTCTTCGCCTTCCTTGGCAGGGCCGCAGGCGGTGATACCAACCAACAGCAGAGCCACGATCAGCAGCGCGGAAATCAGTCTTTTCATTTTGTTTTCCTCCAAAAATTTTTTTATGTAAAATAATTACATACAACGTTAACGCCGGAAGGTCACGCTGTGATCGTCCATTGAATCGATCAGCGCCAGGGCTTCTACCCGGTAGCCTTCCTTCCGCAGGGCATCGCCGCCGCCCTGAAAGCCTTTTTCAATAGCCGTTACCAAACCGGCCACTTCTGCCCCGGCCTGTTCTGCGATTTGGATCAAGCCTCGCAGAGCGCAGCCGTTGGCAAGAAAATCGTCCACGATCAATAACTTTTCGCCCTTTGAGATATAATCCCGAGCGATGACAATCTCGTAATCTTTATTATGAGTATAGGAATGAACCGTGGCGCTGTATACCTCACCGCCCAAATTACTGGTCTGGTGTTTTTTGGCAAAAACCATCGGCAAGTTCATTGCCGCAGCAGCCGCAAAGGCAATGGCAATGCCGGAGGCTTCAACGGTAACCACCTTGGTAACCCCTTCATCGGCAAAGAGGCGAGCAATCTCCTGCCCCATTTCTGCCACAAAGGGCACGTCCATCTGTTGGTTCAGAAAACTGCCTACCTTTAAAACGTGTCCGGGCAGAACCTTACCGTCTTTTAAAATTCGATCTTCCAAGGCTTTCATCGGGTCGGTCATTCTCCTTGCTTATGCTTTATTAACAAATACACCCTAATAATAACAAAAAAGAGCGGGATTTGTCAACAGAGAAAAGGCAAAATCCCGCTCTTTTTTATAAGTTTTTTAATATTGATAAACGCCTGCTGTGAGGATTTCGCGGCGGCCATCGGGCAGAGTTAGTTCGGCCTCGCAGCCCTCGGGGATCTCAAAGCGATAGTAAACTTTGCCATCCAACCGATATTCCCAATGGGAAAGCAACTTGCCCCGGCGGGTTTCAATAGAAGCGGTCAGGTGGCCCAATCTTGCATCGGGAATGGGCTTCAGGCTGATCTTTTCATAAGCCACGCCCTCTTCCTTTACCTTGATGCCGGCGGCCACGCCGAAGATCCAATCGTAAACGGAGCCATAGGCATAGTGGTTATAAGAATTCATTTTATCGCTCCAGAAGGTGCCGTCTTCCTTAATACCGTCCCAATGCTCCCACATGGTGGTAGCGCCCTGCTTTACGGAGAAGAGCCAGGAGGGGAAGGTTTCCTGCAACAGCAGGTCGTAGGCCAGTTTTTCGTAGCCGTTTTCCGCCAGTACGTGGAGCAGATAGGGGGTACCCACAAAGCCGGTGGTCAGATGGGTGCCGTTGGCCACCACCATATCCGCCAGATCTTTGGCGACGATGGGGCGTTCCTCCTCGGTGCAAAGGTCAAAGCGCAACATCAGCACCCGGGCAGTCTGAGTATCGGGATTCACCACCGGTTGCTTTTCGGCATTATGCCAATTCTTCAAAGCGTCGCCCTTGCAGACCGGCTTGCCCTCTTCAATATAGCATTCACGGAATTTAGCCAGAACCTTTTGGTAAAGAGCTTCGTATTCCGAAACGTCCTCGCCCAGCACCTTACCGGCCTTGACCACAAGGCTGCAGGAATAGGCGAAAAAGGCGGTACCGATCAGGTCACAGGGGGTAGCACCCATATAATTGCCGTCACCGGCATCCATCCCCAACCAATCGCCGTAGTGGTTGCCGTCCAGCCACAAAAATTCTTCGCTGCCGGTGCCGTGAATATAATCTACCCATTTTTTCATCATGGGGAAGTTCTCCCGCAGGAGTTCTTTATTGCCATAAGCCAGATAAATTTCCCAGGGGCAGATGCAGTCCGCATCACCCCAAGCGGCGGAGATCCGACTTCTTCGGCCCTTTAAGCAGAAGGGCACGATGCCTTCCACGCTGCCGTCCTCGCCCTGTTCCAGAGCCATATCGCCCAGCCATTTTTTGAAGAATTTTTCCACGTCATAGTTGATGGCGGCGGTGCGGACAAAGACCTGTGCATCCCCGGTCCAGCCCAGGCGCTCATCCCGTTGGGGGCAATCGGTGGGAACGTCTAAATAGTTGCTCTTCTGCCCCCAGATCACGTTATGATACAGTTGATTAATCAATGCGTTGCCGCAATGGAAATCCCCGGTGCGCTTCAGGTCGGAATGAACCACCACGGCGGTGAACTGATTGGCATCCACTTGGGCAAAGGGATATTCCAACAAGCGGATATAACGGAAGCCGTAGAAGGTGAAATGGGGGGCCAGAGTTTCTTCTTCCCCGCTGAGGATAAATTTGGCGTAAGCCTTGGCGGAACGGGAATTTTCGTTATAGAAGTTGCCCTCTTTATCCAATACCTCGGCGTGGTCAAAGGCGATCACGTCCCCTGCCTTGCCCTGCACCTTTAATTCTACCCAGCCTGTCATATTCTGGCCGAAATCCAAAACGATTTCCCCTTTGGGGGTGGTAATCACCTCCACCGCCTTCAACCGTTCCACGGGCACGATATCCTCCCCCACCTGAGGAATGGTTATATAGTTCTTTTCGGCATAAACGGCCTTGCCTAAATATTCCGGCTGATGGGTGCCGTCCCACACCTCGCCGTTATAAATATCGGTATAGACCGCGGGGTTGGTGTAACAATCCCAATGGGTGCCGGTATAAACGGTTTCACTGCCGCCATCTGCATAATAAGCCGTGATCTCAGCCGCAGCCCGCACCATCTCATCAAAGAAATGATTGGTGTGAGAAAAACCGATGGTACCAACCGCCCAGCCCTGACCCACTTCAAGGGCAACCAGACCGCCATCCTTCAGGGCTTCGGTAAGATCATAAGTCTGCACCTGGACCCGATACTCATAAGAAGTCCAGCCGGGGGCAAGCACGTTCTTGCCCACCTTTTTGCCGTTGACCAGCAGATTATAGGTGCCGATGGCGGTGGCTTTGGCCTCTACCTTAATCGGCTCCTTTTCCCATTTGATTTCTTTTTGGAAGGTTACCGCCTGCTCGCCGGTATCCTTGGGTGAATTGATCCAAACCATTATTCAGCTACCTCCTGAATTAATGCTAAAACTTTATTATAAATTTGAGGAGCGGCCGCCACCACCGAGGAAGGAGCCTTGGGTTCCAGTTTTTCGCCCTTCCAGTTGCTGACAACAGCGCCGGCCTCCCGGGCAATCAGAGCGCCCGCTGCATAATCCCAGGGTTGCAAAATGCCTTCCATCATAGCGCCCACCCGGCCATCGGCCGCATGGCACAACGCCAAGGCGGCGCTGCCGCAGCGGCGAAGATCCGAGGCCCGCAGGATAATCTCCCGGGCCAGAGCGGCGGTAGTGAGGGCCCAATCCTTATAATAAGGCATAGTGCCCAGATCAATCAAAGCGCCTTCAAAGGATACCTGCTCATCCGCCCGGATGGGGTTGCCGTTCAAAAAGGCTCCCTTCCCCTTTTCGGCGGTGAAGAGTTCATCGGTAAAGGGATTATATACCGCCCCAAACTGCACCTCCCCTTCCTGCCAAAGGGCCAAAGAAAGGGCGCTTTGACGGTAATGGGAAACAAAATTTGCGGTACCATCAATGGGGTCCAGGATCCAAAGGGGTTTTTCAAAATCCGGATGGTTTTCCTGCTCTTCGCTGAAAAAGCCGTAGGTAGGATAAAGTTTTTGAAGACCATGGCGCATAAATTCCTGTACCGCCACGTCCACATCCGTCACAAAATTACTGCGCCCCTTGGCAGAGACCGCCGCCCGATCGCAATCGGTCATTAGTCGGGCGGCTTCTTTAATTAACTCTATTATCTGTTTCATTTATAAAGCTCCACCTTCGGGCTGATCAAAAGCCCGATTTCCTTCAATTGATATTCATAGCTCCAAAGATCCCCCTTGGTGCGCCAGCAATCGGGGCCATACCAACTATAAAAATCAGCACAGTTATGAACACAGCCAAAGGTATTGAACCGATGACCGAAGACCGTAACCTTCAGAGTATGTTTGCCCTTGGTCACCTTTTTAAAGGTCACATTATAAGGAGAGAATGCCATCCGTTGACCCTCGCCCTCATCCAGGACTACCTTGCAAAGGCCGCCCCGATATTTTCCGATATGCAGTTCCAGATCGCAATCGACAGGGACCTCCAGCGGCAGTTCATAGGTGATATTGCCGCCATAGAAGGGCATCCCCTGATGGCAGATGCCGCCGAAGCCCAATTCATGGGTAGGAGCAACGATCTTGGCTTCGCTTCCCCGAACTTCCACGTCAAAATCCCCCAACAGGAAGCAGGCTTCCAGATTGGTGCGGCGGGCAAAGGGATAGGTGATCTCCAACACGGAGGTACCTTTTTTCAAATCGGGCAAAGCCACGGTTTTAATGACTTCATCCACGTACCAGCCTGTTACCTTGTTGGAAACGGCCTTGCCGTTCCAAAGGATAGTGGCTTTTTCGGGGGCTTCCAGAGCCAATTTTGCGCCCTTCACCTTGATATCGCTATGGATCTCATACCGCAAGCTGACGGTATGCTCGGCGGGCACATCGGGTACCACCCAGGGCTGGGCAAATTTTTCCCGGCGGGAGGGGAAGCCCAGTTCGTCGCGGATCTGATTATCCGCCCGCAGGACCTCTTCCTTGGGACGCCATTCGCCATCATCGATCCGGTATTCCGGCAGATCCAGCAGCAAAACGTTATCTTCTTCCCGACGATATTTTACGGATTGCTTATAGTCCAGCCGAGCGATTACATTCCGCTCGGCGGGCTGAACGTTGAATTCGGGATAATGGGGTGCGGAAAGCTGCAGCAGCAGGCTATCCGAGGGGAACCGCTCATAATGGATCACGGTTTTACCGTTTTGATGACGGAAGCTGATAGGCAACACCTTACCGGTGAGGGTATCGTAAATATGCGGCTCATATTCGCCGTTCACTTCGATCTCCAGCTGCTGGCCCCGCAAGAATTCACCGTGCTCACGCTGTTCGGCATTGCTCATTTTCCTCTCTTTTTTAAAGGGGGTGATAAAGAGCCATTGCACGTCCCCATCCTGCCGCAGTTGATAAAGCAGATTATCGGCAGGCAAGCCATTCGCATCCCGGATTTCTACCCGACGGCAGGGCTCCAGTGCGGCGATCAGATCCGATTTATTAAAGGAGATATGCTGGGCCTTTTGATAAACGACCTCGGCATTTTTGCTCAAGGCGCCGTCCACAAAGGCGGGGCAATCGCTCATAAAGACCACCTTACCGCCGGCCTGCATAAACCGGGTCAGGTAATCCAAAGTGGTTTGCCGCAAAGTCAGGCAATGGGGAACCACGATGGTATCATATTCCATCTGCCCCACCTTACGGGGAGCCGTTTCATCAGCAAGATCCTTCAGCAGGGATTCGTTTACATAGTTGAAATCCTGGTGGCCCTCCAGCAGCCAGCGAGTAACCGTTTGGAAGTTTTCATCCAGCACCTGGCGAATCTCGCCGGTCTGATCGTTGGGACCACAATGAACCCAATAACTTTCCACAGGATGGATCAGACCCACCCGAATTTCGGGCTTGCCCCGGGTGAGAACGGTATTCAACCGAGAGAAATGATCCTCCAGATAAGGATATTCCTTATACCAGGGGGATTGATAGAAAATGGAAGCAGGATAGTCCCGCTTGGCTTCGCCCTGCATACTCATCCAGGAAAGGTGAGGCACCCGGACGGTTACGCCCAATGCAGCCTGCCAATCGCCCTGGAACTTATGACCCCGGAAATCGAAATCCCAGTTGGTTACGCCATAAAGTTCAGAGAGCATTCCCTCCTTGCCCATCTGATGAACCACCGACTGGCATTGCTTGGCGGTGGTGAGTTCCACATTGTCGCAAAGCATATCGATGCCGGGGATGGTAAAGGAGCGGTAATGGCGCATATTATCGCCGGTGGAAAACACCTGCTGCTCCAGGGTGGGTTCCCGCAGCATATGGCCCGTTAAGGCCAGGCCGTGGGCTTCGCACCAGCCGCCGCACTGATCGGCAAAGCTGATGGCAAACCGCTCGGCACAAAAATCATAATAGCGATATTTCAGTTCCTTATCCTTCTGATCAGCCCGTTGCCAGAAGAGTTCCGGGATCCGGGCTACGATATCTTCCCCATAACGCTCTTGGAATTTTTCTTCAAAGAAGCGGCTCCAGGCAACGCCCATATTCTCGCCGGAGGTGGCCCGCCGGGGCAGGCCTATGGTGCGGGAATGGAAATTGGGTTCATCGGTAAAGATGGCGGGAACGGTTTTGTCGAATTCCTCGCCCACCGCATCGTGATAAGCGTTATAAGTAACCTCTATGAAGCGGCCGATGGATTCTTCATCCATGGTATCGGGATATGCCTGATTATTAAACCAGGGGTCATCCGGCGCGGTACAGACGGTGGCGTACCATTTGGTGCCCCGGGCTTCTTCCTCCGGCTTGATTTTACGATAGTTCTTCAAAAAGCCCTGCTCGTCCAGTTCCACGTCGAAGGCGGCCAGGAAATAGGGCTTGCCCTGATCAAAGGCCTCCCCTTTTTCCAAGTATTCTGCCGGGCGACCCTGGCTCAGCTCCAGATGCTTCAGCCGGAATTTTTTATCCTTGGTCACGTAGCCGCCGGCGGCGCCGCTGGCCCAACGGTCCTCATCATAAAGCCAGGCCAGCATCTTCTCGCTTTTGGCTTTTTCCACACAGGCCTTGATATGGCCCATGAATTCTTCCCCTAAGTAAGGCGTTTCCAACCCCACACGGCAATGCATATGAAAGCCGCCGAAGCCCATTTCTTTAAAGCATTCCACCTGCCGAAGGATCTGATCCCGATCCAGGGTACAGTTCCAGGCCCAAAAGGGGGTACCCCGGTATTCAGCAGTGGGATTTTGAAACAATTCCATATCCAGGCTTTCGCCTTTATTCTTCTTATACAGCATATTATCATCCTCCCTATTGACAGTATTATAAATCCAATGATATAATAAAAGCAACCGCTAAAATTGACAAAATAGGGGGTGATTTTGTTGCCGGAAACCAAGCATTTTTCCCAATTGCGGGAAGAGAAAATCTTAATGACCACCGCCAATACGCCCGAAACGCCTTATCACGACCACGATTTTCTGGAATTGACCTACGTGGTGCAGGGGCGAGCCACCCATCTTTTCGGGGAGGATACCTCCACCATCAGCCAAGGGGATTATTTTATCGTAGACTATGGCGAAAAACACAAATACACCCAGCTTGGGGATACCCCCTTTGTGGTGATCAATTGCCTGTTTTTGCCCCGGTTTATTGATGAGACTTTACTTTCCTGCCGGCGTTTTCAAGATCTGGCAGATCATTACTTAATCAAATTCAATTACCGCAGCCTGAGCGACCGCCCCACCAAGCGGATTTACCATGACAACCACGGCAACATCAGCCGGCTGATCTCGGCCCTCTCCCGGGAATTCAACGAAAAGCGGCCCGGCTATCAGGAAATGATGCGTTGTCAGCTGATCGAGATCATTATCAGCACCCTGCGGGGCCTGCGGCGGCCGGTGACCGATCCGGCGGAGCTGGATCCGGTGGAATATGTTCTGCGGGAAGTGGAGCAGAATTTTATGGAAAAGCTCTCCCTGGAGGAAATGGCCAAAAAATGCTGTTACAGCCTGGCTTACGTGAGCAAACGCTTTAAAGAAAAAACCGGCTGCACTTTTCAGCATTATCTGCAATCGGTGCGGATCCGGGAAAGTTGCCGCCTTTTAGCCAATTCTTCAAAGAAGGTTTCGGAAATCAGCGGGCTGGTGGGCTATTCCGATGGTAAATTCTTTAACCAGATCTTTAAAAAACATACGGGGATGACCCCCCGGGAATATAAACATCTTCACCATATGAAAGGAAATTGAACCCCATGAAAAAGATGATTGCTGCAATTCTGATTCTTCTGATGTTGGCGCCTGCCGCATTGGCTGCTCCCGACGGAATGGTATTCCGCCTGACCGGTGGCGAAGCCGCCGTTGGCGAAAACGTGACCCTGACCGCAAAAGTGGAAAATGCCCCTGTTTGCTCCTCCTTCCGGGTCTTCTTCTGTTACGACACCGAGGTGCTGGAGTTTGTGGAAGGCAAACAGCTTGGAACCCGCGGTATGTTTATGATGAACCAACAGGCTACCTATGACGGCAAGCCTGCGATTTCGGTGCTTTCTGCCGATGCCACCAAGGTATTTGAAGGAACCGGCGATCTGTTCTCGTTGACCTTTAAACTGAAAAAAGAGCCTACCGACGGTACAGAACTGATCAAACTGTCTTTTTCGGAATTTT
>JAZOXD010000123.1:0-1965 GCA_045659565.1 Eubacteriales bacterium
ACCGCCGATCACCATTCAGTCTGGATAACTTCGCCATTATAGAGTTTCTGGGCGTTGTCTAAAATACGATCCACATTCATCGTGCTCACATAGAAACGCCCGGCGCCGTTCAGTTCCACAAAGCACTTCAGTTCAGATACGGGGTAGAAGTTCACCACTTCTGTGGTTCCATTCTTCAAGGTGAATTCCACCGCCAGGCGGGGAGCCACGCCGGCAGGTTTGTCGCCCATATCGGTGATGGCGATGGTGAGAATATGCGAATAGAAATCGGAGAAATGTTCGCTGTTCACCTGCTTATTATTAATGGTGACAAAGAAATCGCCCACATTATCCTTTTCGCCGATATCGATATAATAGTTCTTACCCTGGCCGGTAACCTTGATGGCCGAAAGAGCATCTGCCGCCCGACCATAGATCATATCTTCACAAAGATCCTTCAGGGGCAGGCCCAAAAAGCCGGTATTGGTGGCTTCCACGGAATGAACGAACTTGCCGCCCACCGTATAGCAATACTGATAGCCGGCTTCGGTGGTATTGCCGAAATGTACCTCAACGGTTTCACCCTTCAGGTTGTATTGGAAGGTATAGACCGGGCGATCCAACCCCACCTTTTTCAAGCCTTCGGGGCTGGTATCGTCCCCCACCACCGCAGAAGAACTCAAGGCAGAAAGCAGGTTGGTGATGCTTTCTTCATAAACGGAATTGAAGGAATGGGTGAAGGGTTCGGTCATCAGGAAGGTGGTACCTACCTCTTCCTCGCCCAACTGCTGCATAATCAACTTCAGCTTTTCGGGCCGTTTGGTACCGCCAATATAAATATTGTTGAAGGTTTCCATCTCGGCGGTCTCGCCGGTATAGTCGATCATGGTATCCACATAGAACTGATACCGGGCCAACAGCACCCGGTCGGGAACGGTGGTATCGATCAGATACACCGCCGGATCCCCCACCAGTTTGCAATAATAATTGCCGGTGGCAGAGGTGGTGCCGATATTCAGCTGGATGGTTTCGCCCTTATTAACAATCTTCACCGTTCCGGTGGGATTTTTCAGGCCGTAGCCCTCCATCTGCTCGTCGGAGGGATTCTCGATGACCTTTTTGGTGGCCACCAGAGAGCCGATATCCTCCAGCATCCCCACAACACTGTCACCATTGACGCTATAGCCCTTTTTGCCATCCACATAATAAGTGCCGATAGCCTGCTTGATCAGGGTGTAATCATCAAAGGTGTTTTTGATCTGCACCGACTCGGCTTCGGTCAGGTTCAGATCCAAAAGGGTAACAGAATTGCCCTTTTCTGCGCCGGCTTCATCCTTGGGCAGCACAAAAGCCACCAGCACCCAAAGGGTAACCGCCAGCACAAGGGTGACTGCCAACAGGATGATCAACGGCTTTAAACGCTTTATCATAGGTATCTCCTCCGGATATAAACAATCAGACCCAGAATCAGGAAGATACAGGGGATCACGGCCACGAAAACAATGGAAGCCCAGCGAACTGCAGAGGTGGTAAGGGTCATCATGGTGGAGCCGGCAGCCTTGTTGGCATCCACGATCTCTGCTTCGGTTTCGTTAACCATCATCTTATAAACATTATACATAAAGTTGCCGTTTCCGGAATAGCTCATCAAGGTGGAGTTCAGCACATCCACAGAACCGGAAAGGAACACATGGCTTTCCACCGCCACGTTATTCAAGAACTTGTAACGGCTGGAAATAGCGGCCACGTTAAAGGGACCCGCTGCATCGCCGTCGGCCTTTTCATAACTGGTATGAACCCCTTCGGCGCTCTTGGCATAGGATTCCTCGGAGGTGGTAAGCAGAGCGCCGGTTTCGGTAATATCCTGGCTTTCAAACAGCAGGCTGATGGAGCGGGAATTGGGAACCACGCTTCCAATATCGGCGCCAAGCTGTACACCGCTGACTTCGGCCTCGCTATAGGAGGGCAGCAGGTAAAGAGGACCTG
>JAZOXD010000124.1:0-1468 GCA_045659565.1 Eubacteriales bacterium
TCTGGCCCATTTAAAAGACGGCGATCGGGTATTGATCTCCGAGGGTTGCACCCATCATCGGCAATGCAACGATATTGGAACGGTAAAAATGCCCGGTTGGATCAAAGAATATTCCGGCAAAGAAATTACATTTTCCTTTACCAGCGGCGGCGAATTCCCCGAAGATCTTCAGGAGTTCGCTTTGGTGGTTCATTGCGGAGGGTGTATGCTCAATGAAAAAGAGATGCACCACCGGATGGAGCAGGCCCGGGCCGCCGGCGTTCCAATGGTGAACTATGGCGTGGCCATCGCCCAAATCCACGGCATTTTAAAGCGAAGCCTGGAGCCCTTCCCCAACCTGGCCGCTATGTTAGATTAACAGAAAATGTCAAAAATCATAGAAAAGAAATGAAACAAAGAAAACACCTTGTAGAATTTTGCAGAAATTCTACAAGGTGTTTATTTTATTATTATTTTTTAAAGCGTTTCAGTTCCCGTTGAAGGACGAAATGAACGGGCAGGCCGTTTTTTATATGCAGGTTCTGCTCGCCGACCAACAGGGGCAATGTATACTCTACCGCATCGTCGGTAACGTTATTGCCGGCCTCATTAATCCATTCGGCTGGGAAATATTTCACCTTATTGGCGATTTCGTTCACGTCCGCAGAAATGATCCGAGCGTTATAGGGATGGTTGGTCACCCGCTGGAAGCACATTGCAATACCGCTTTTGCCCTCCTCGATGGCGGCCTTCACACCAGCGCCGCCGATTCGTTCGGCTTCGTCCACGTCCCGCTTGGAACTCAGGTGAGAGGAGCAACGCTGCATTACATTCAGTTCAATGGAGCGAACCTTGCAGTTCAGTTCCCGCGCAACGATCTTTTCCAAGGCCTTGCCCACCCCGGAAAGATACAGATGGCCAAAGTTATCCACCTTACCGGATTGGAATTCCTCGCCCACCTCGGCGGGATCCAGCCCGACACCTTCGGAAACGGCAACGATGACTGCGTAATGCTTTTTCTGCTTTTCCCGGATATCATCCAAAAATTGCTTAACGGAGAAGGGGCGCTCCGGCAGATAGATCAGATGGGGCGCTGATTCACCATTGGCCCGAAGCACCGCAGAGGATGCGGTGAGCCAGCCGGTATCCCGACCCATAATTTCAACAATGGTAACGGATTGGATGGAATAAACGCTGCTATCCCGGATAATCTCTTGCATGGTGGTGGCCACATATTTGGCAGCAGAACCAAAGCCGGGGGTATGGTCAGTAATGGGCAGGTCGTTATCGATGGTCTTGGGGATCCCCACCACCTTGATGTCCACGCCCTTCATTTTGAAAAAACGATCCAGTTTGGAAACCGTATCCATGGAATCGTTCCCGCCGATATAGAAAAAGGCGCCGATCTCATATTTCCGCATGGTGGCCAGAATGGTTTCAAAAACAGCGGTATCTTTTTCGGGCTTGGGCAGCTTATAGCGGCAGGAGC
>JAZOXD010000125.1:0-18227 GCA_045659565.1 Eubacteriales bacterium
CACAGTGGGAACATTCACTCTGGCTGCAGCCATCAAAAGGCCGGGAACATTTTTATCACAATTAGGAACCATCACCAACCCATCAAATCCGTGCGCTAATGCCATAGATTCTGTGGAGTCAGCGATGAGATCACGTGTTACAAGGGAATATTTCATCCCGGTGTGACCCATGGCAATGCCATCGCAAACTGCAATTGCAGGAAATACAATGGGAGTTCCACCGGCCATTGCAACACCGAGCTTAACCGCATCAACGATCTTATCGATATTCATATGACCGGGGACAATCTCATTATAGGAGCTAACAATACCGATCAACGGGCGGGATTGCTCCTCTTCTGTCAAGCCAAGTGCATGAAACAGGCTTCTGTGAGGAGCATTTTGGCAACCGTCTACAATATTTTCTTTAGACATAATTATACCTCTATCAGTTATTGATCAGCTTATCCTCATCGCTCCAGCTATAGAGTTTACGGATATCTTCGCCAACAATTTCGGAAGGATGCTCGGAAGCGATCTTACGCATAGCGTTGAAATGAACCTGAGAACCGGCATCGGACATATCCAAAAGGAAGTCTTTGGCAAAAGTACCGTCCTGGATATCCTTCAAAATCTTCTTCATTGCCTTTTTGGTATCTTCGGTAATAATCTTGGGACCGGTGATATAGTCGCCGTATTCAGCGGTATTGGAGATGGAATATCTCATACCGGCAAAACCACTCTGATAAATCAGATCAACGATCAACTTCATTTCGTGGATACATTCAAAATAAGCATTTCTGGGATCATAGCCGGCTTCAACTAAGGTTTCAAAACCAGCTTGCATCAAAGCACAAACGCCGCCACAAAGAACAGCCTGTTCGCCGAACAAGTCGGTCTCTGTTTCGGTTCTGAAGTTGGTTTCCAAAACACCGGCACGGGCACCGCCAATACCAAGTGCATAAGCCAAACCAATATCCCAAGCATCGCCGGTGGCATCCTGCTCAACAGCAATCAAGCAAGGTACGCCTTTGCCAACCTGGTATTCACTTCTTACCGTGTGGCCGGGGCCTTTGGGAGCGATCATAATAACGTTAACGTCCTTGGGCGGCTTAATGCAACCAAAATGAATATTAAAACCATGAGCGAAAGCCAAGGTCTTGCCTGCGGTAAGATTAGGCTCGATGCTTTCCTTATAAAGCTTAGCCTGCTTTTCGTCATTAATCAGAATCATAATCACATCGGCGCATTTTGCAGCGTCGGCGCTGGTCATTACCTTCAAGCCCTGGGCTTCGGCTTTTGCCCAGCTCTTGGAGCCTTCATAAAGACCAACGATAACATTAACACCGCTATCCTTCAGATTCAAAGCGTGGGCATGACCTTGGGAGCCATAGCCAATGATAGCAACGGTTTTTCCGTTCAGTTTTTGAAGATCACAATCTTGTTGATAAAAAATTCTTGCCATTTTTCTGTACCTCTTTTATTTAAATTTTATAAATTAGTTACTTTACGAATAGTGGAACTGCCCCGTTCCAAAGAAACAATGCCTGTGCGACAAATTTCGAGAATTTTATAATCGCGCATCAGATTGATGAAATCATCGATCCGTCGGCTATCATCAGTCATTTGCATAACAATAGATTCTCGGGTATAGTCGACAATTTTTGCATCATAAGCATCTGCGGCCGCCCGTATATCATCACGGTTTTTGGGATCATTTTCCATTTTGATCAGCAACAGTTCACTGCTGACAGAATCATCTTTATGAAGTTCTTTAATGGAACAGACGTCCGGAAGTTTATAAAGCTGATCCATCAACTGATTTTTGATAGAATCGTCTTTTCCTTCAAAAAGGATGGTGATACGGGAATATTCAGAAGATTCCGTCTCACTCACCGTAAGGGCATTGATATTGAACTGACGGCGGCGGAACATACTGGTGACCCGATTTAAAACACCGAACTGGTTATTAACCAAAACTGCAACAGTATATCGATTCATCGTTAATCACCTAACCTTACTATAATATCATCCATTGATCCGCCCGGCGGAAGCATCGGCAAAACAAATTCATCTTTATCGATAGCACAATCGATTACATAGGTGCCTTTTGCGGAAAATGCGCGATTTAAAGCAGCATCCAATTCTTCAAGGGTTGCTACCGCTTCTCCTTCGGCACCGAAGGCTTCGGCCAATTTGACAAAATTGGTTTTGCGCCCCAGAATCGTATTGGAATAGTGCTTATCAAAGAACAAAGTTTGCCACTGACGGACCATACCCAAAACCCCGTTATTCATAATCAAAACAACGATAGGAAGATCATTGGATGCCGCAGTAGCTAATTCATTCAAACACATCCCAAAACTACCGTCACCGGTAACCAGAACCGATCGTTCATTTGTTCCAAAATGGGCACCGATTGCAGCACCAAGTCCAAACCCCATTGTTCCAAGACCGCCGCTGGAGGCAAATCGACGAGTGTTTTTAAAGCTCAAGTTCTGAGCGGACCACATCTGGTGCTGACCCACATCAGTTGCAACGGCAGTATTGGCGCCCAGATATTTATTCAAAGTTATAATGGCATTTCGAGGAGTCAACCCGGGACGGTTATCCTGGTATTCCGCCTCTTCAGCACGAAATTGAGCAACTTTTTCCATCCAAGCAGTATGCTTAGTTACATTAATTTTCTCAATCAACTTTTGCAATGTCAGCTTGACGTCTCCCCGAAGGCCATGGGCTACGGGTACTGTTTTGGAAAGCTCGGCACCGTCGATATCGATATGCACGATCTTGGCACCCTTGGCAAATTTGGCTTTATTGCCGGTAACACGATCATTAAAGCGAACGCCCAGCGCAATAATACAATCTGCATTGTGCATGGATGTGGAGCAAGCATAATGACCGTGCATTCCCTGCATTCCCAAGAATCTGGGATGGTCGGTAGGAATACCGGAAATCCCCATCATAGAGCATCCGATGGGAGCATCCAATTTTTCTGCAAGTTCAAGGGCCTCTGCTTGCGCATCACCTGTGATCAAACCACCACCAACATAAATGAAGGGACGTTCTGACTGATTGATACACGCTGCTGCTTCATCTATCCGTACATCTTTGGCAGCTGCTTTTTCATCTGCGACTACCGCCGGCTTAGATTCATATTCACATTGAGCGATCTGAATATCCTTTGGAACATCAATTAACACCGGGCCCGGCCGACCGGACATTGCCAAACGGAACGCTTCGCGGATGGTGTCAGCCAGATCTTCAACATTGCCAACAAAATAATTGTGTTTAGTAATCGGAAGAGTTACACCGGTGATGTCAATCTCCTGAAAGCTATCGGAACCAATCTGAGAGGTCATAACATTACCGGTAATAGCGATCAAAGGAACCGAATCAAGATAAGCGGTTGCAATACCGGTTACCAAGTTTGTTGCACCCGGACCGGAAGTGGCAATTACAACACCGGGTTTTCCGGTTGTTCTCGCATAGCCATCGGCTGCGTGGGCGGCCCCTTGTTCGTGTGCGGTCAAAATATGTCGCAATTCGTCTTGATATTTATATAAAGAATCATATACGTTCAGAATCTGACCGCCGGGATAACCAAATACAACATCGCATCCCTGCTCAATCAAGGTTCGAACTATGATGTCAGCACCTGATAATTTCATTTTATTCATTCCTTAATTTATCAATAATCAAAGAGCCCATTTCGGAGCACCCAACCTTTTTGCAAAAGCTAGCTTCTTTTTCGTCAGAGGGCATAATATCACCGGTACGGTAATTTTCATCCAGAACTGCCGAAACTGCGTTTTCGACAGCATCCGCCTCTTTGGTCATATCAAAGCTATATCGCAGCATCATGGCTGCAGAAAGAATTGTACCAATGGGGTTTGCAATATCCTGTCCGGCAATATCGGGCGCAGAACCGTGGATAGGTTCATAAAGACCGCAGGTTCCCTTTCCTAAGCTGGAGGAAGGAATCATGCCGATAGAGCCGGTAATCATGGAGGCCTCATCAGATAGAATATCGCCGAACATATTTTCGGTAACAACCACGTCAAACTGAGAAGGGTCTTTTACGATCTGCATGGCACAGTTATCCACCAGCATATCGCTGAGTTCAACATCGGGATATTCTTGAGCCAAACGGTGCATCACCTTTTTCCAAAGACGGCTGGAATCCAGAACATTACTCTTCTCAACAGAACATAGACGTCTGTTTCTTTTTTGAGCAGTTTCAAAACCGATTCGACCAATTCGCTCAATTTCGCTTTCAGAATAACTCAAAATGTCTGTTGCTTTCAATTCTTCATCAACCATTTCGGTGTGATGAGAGCCGAAATAAATACCACCAATCAGTTCACGAACAATAATAAAGTCAATTCCCTTGTCAACGATAGCAGGCTTTAAAGGAGAGGCGCTGGCCAGTTGAGGCCAGATTTTTGCGGGACGATTGTTGCTGAATACTCCCATCCCGGCTCTTAAACGAAGCAATCCTTTTTCCGGTCGACGGTCACCGGGTACATCGTTCCATTTAGGACCACCAACAGCACCCAAAAGAACACTATCGGAATTCAGGCAACGCTCCAGCATCTCCTGCGGCAAGGGATCTCCCCATTTATCAATGGCACACCCACCTGCATCTACATCAATATAATTGAATTCGTGGCCGAAAAGTTCAGCGATTTTATCTAATACCCGAAGAGCCTCGTTGACGATCTCCGGACCGATCCCATCGCCACGAATTACTGCGATATTTTTAGTCATTGTCTTACCTCATTCCTCTTTTAAAGAAACCAACAAACCGCCTTTTTTGATGATATTCTGAATAAAGGGCGGGAACGGTTCGGCCTGATATGTTTTTCCGGTGGTGATATCAGTGATAATACCGGTGTCAAAATCAACGGAAACCTGATCATTTGCATTAATCTCATCAGCTGCCTCGGGACATTCCAAAATAGCTAGGCCGATATTAATAGCGTTACGATAAAAGATTCGTGCGAAGCTTTTAGCGATCACGCAACCGGTTCCACAGGTTTTTATGACCAGCGGGGCGTGTTCACGGGACGAGCCACAACCGAAATTCCATCCGGCCACCATAATATCACCGGTGTTTACATTTTTAACAAATTCAGTATCGATATCTTCCATACAATGCTTAGCCAATTCGTTGGCATCAGCGGTATTTAAATAGCGTGCGGGAATAATTACATCGGTATCCACATTATCGGGATATTTAAAAACTTTACCTTTGGTTTTCATAAGTTACACCTCCCGGGGTTCGGTAATATAACCGGTGATCGCACTTGCGGCAGCGGTGGCAGGGCTTGCAAGATAAACTTCACTCTTTACATGACCCATACGACCAACAAAGTTTCGATTAGTAGTAGCAATGCAACGTTCACCTTCAGCCAAAATACCCATATAGCCACCCAAACATGGGCCGCATGTGGGGGTTGAAACTACAGCGCCTGCATCGATAAAAGCGGTAATGTAGCCTTTTTCCACACAATCACGATAAATCTGCATTGTCGCAGGAATGATGATGCAGCGAACACCATCTGCTATTTTTTTGCCCTTCAAAACACGATAGGCGATTTTCATATCTTCCATTCTACCATTAGTACAACTGCCGATCACAACCTGATCAATTTTGATATCGCCCAGCACAGAAGCAGGCTTGGTGTTTTCGGGCAAATGGGGGCAGCTTACAATAGGTACCAAAGCAGAAAGATCGATATCAATAACCTGCTCGTATTCTGCATCAGCATCCGCTTCATAAATAACAGGGGTTCTTTCACAGCGGCCTTCCATGTAAGAAATCGTTTTTTCGTCTACCGGGAAGATTCCATTTTTGGCACCGGCTTCGATGGCCATATTGCAGATGCAAAGACGATCATCCATCGAAAGAGATGAAACACCAGGGCCGACAAACTCCATGCTCTTATAAAGTGCGCCATCTACGCCGATCTGTCCAATAATTGTAAGGATTACATCTTTACCGCTACAATTGGAGGCCAATTTACCGGTAAGATTGAACTTAATGGCAGAAGGCACCTTAAACCAAGCGGTTCCGGTGGCCATTCCTGCAGCCATATCAGTGCTTCCTACACCGGTGGAAAATGCACCTAAAGCACCATATGTACAAGTGTGACTATCAGCGCCAATAATACAATCGCCTGCGGTTACGACACCCTGTTCGGGTAAAAGTGCGTGTTCAATGCCCATTTTGCCAACATCATAAAAATGGCTGACACAATGCTCACAGGCAAATTCACGACATTGCTTTGATTGCTCGGCGGCCTTGATATCTTTATTTGGGACGAAGTGATCCAGAACGATTGCCACACGATCCTTATCAAAAACCTGATCAAATCCGGCTTTCTTAAATTCATTTACTGCTACCGGGGTGGTGATATCGTTACCAAGAACGATATCCAATTTTGCGCTGATCAGCTGACCGGCGCTCACCTGATCCAGACCTGCATGTGCTGCCAGGATCTTTTGCGTCATTGTCATACCCATATCGGTTCACTCCTTATTCACGAATCATATTGTTATAAGCTGCCATCAAAGCGTAGATACTCGCTTTAATGATATCGGTGTCAGTACCGACGCCCCAGCTCATCTTGCCTTCACCATCCTGCAAGCCGATATAAGCAGCGGCGATACTGCCGGAGCCCTGTCCCTGCATACTATGTTCAGTATAAACCTCTAATTTGAAATCAGAACCGGTATATTCCTGCAAAGCATTGCTGACGGCATCCAAAGAGCCGTTACCGGTGGTGTGGCAGGTGGTTTTATTGCCATCCTTCAAAAAGGAAATATACGCATCTACACCCTCGGGATTTTGGGTGAAGTTCATATTGGCAATGGAAACGGGGTTTTTATGGTCAAAGTAATGGGATTTGAAAATTTCAAGAACATCGCTGACCTTCAGTTCGCAATGGCCATGGTCAGATACGCTCTTACAAAGATAACTGAGATGCTCCCGCATTTTAGGCGGCAGATCGTAACCGTAGGTTTGCTCGAGCAGATAGCCAATACCGCCCTTTCCGCTTTGAGAATTCACACGGATTACATCAGCATCATAAGTACGATTAATGTCCTTTGGATCGATGGGGATATAGGGTACCGTCCATTGATGGAGTTCCTTCTCCCCTCTCCACTTCATTCCTTTGGCGATGGCATCCTGATGGCTGCCGGAGAAAGCGGCAAATACCAGGGATCCGCCATAAGGAGAACGTTCATAAACATGCATCCGGGTGCATTTCTCGTAAGTTTCCACAATGGATGGAATATCAGAAAAATCCAGATTGGGATCAACACCATGAGAATACATGTTCATTGCAAGTGTTACGATATCCACATTACCGGTACGCTCACCGTTACCAAATAAGGTTCCTTCAATTCGACCGGCACCGGCCAGCATGGCAAGTTCTGCATCGGCTACACCAGTTCCACGGTCATTATGAGGATGAAGAGAAATGGTAACGTGTTCTCTGTATTTGAGATTTTCATGCATGTATTCCACCTGACTTGCGTAAACATGGGGCATGCTCATCTCTACGGTAACCGGCAAGTTGATGATCACATTATTATCGGCGGAAGGTTCCAAGACATCCAGAACCGCATTACAGACTTCCAAAGCATATTCGGGCTCAGTGCCGGTGAAGCTTTCCGGTGAATATTCAAAACGGAAGTTTCCTTCATATTCAGCAGCCAGACGTTTAACCAATTTGGCACCGTCTACAGCAATCTTTTGAATCTCTTCCTTGGATTTACGGAACACCTGTTCGCGTTGAGCCACGCTGACAGAATTATAAAAATGGATGATCGCATTGGGCGCACCCTTGCATGCATCGAAGGTTCTGCGGATAATATGCTCACGGCATTGAGTGAGTACCTGAACAGTTACATCCTTTGGGATCATGTCATTTTCGATCAAGGTTCTTAAAAACTCATACTCTGTTTCGGAAGCAGCGGGAAAACCAACCTCGATTTCCTTAAAGCCAACCTTTAGAAGCAATTTATAGAATTCCAACTTTTCTTTCAGGCTCATTGGGATCACCAAGCTTTGGTTACCATCGCGTAGATCCACACTACACCAAGCCGGTGCTTTTTCAATATGATCCTTCTGAACCCATTTATAATGATTACCGGGTGCCGGAAAATACCCGATGCCATATTTGCTGATATCCATATTGCGTATCTCCTTATATTTCTGCAATCGTGTCCACTTCTACCAAAACATTTTTGGGCAGTGTCTTAACCGCCACGCAAGAGCGAGCAGGTTTGCCAATGAAATACTTGCCGTAAACTTCATTGAAGGCGGCAAAATCATTCATATCGCTTAAAAAACAAACTGTCTTAACAACCTTATCTAAAGAAGAACCGGCAGCCTCCAAAACGGCAGAAAGGTTTTTACAGACCTGTTCGGTTTGGCCTTCAATTGTGGTTGCCTCAACCGTTCCTGTGGCGGGATCAATGGCGATCTGACCGGATGTAAAAACCAAATTACCGCAACGAACCGCCTGAGAATAAGGGCCAATAGCATCAGGTGCATTCGAAGTATAAATCTTATCGCTCATATTCTTTCTCCTTACTCAATGATTTTAAAGCCTTCTTTTTGAAGGGCCTGAATAATTTCTTGCACGTGTTCATAATTACGGGTTTCCATCACAATCCGCAGGAAGCAACCTGTAACACTTTCGGTCTCGCCCCGTTCATGGTGTACGCCGGTAACATTACCGCCGCAGTCGGCGATAATTCGTGAAACATCCTTCAGTTGTCCCGGTTTGTCGATCAGTTCAATCAAAAGGCTGCTGGAACGGCCAGATTTCATCAGACCACGTTCGATAACACGGGAAAGGATGGTGACATCGATATTACCACCGGAAACAACACAAACAACCTTTTTGCCCTCGACGGGAAATTTATTGAACATAGCGGCTGCAACAGCGGTAGCACCCGCACCTTCAGCAATCATCTTCTGTTTTTCGATTAAAGCCAGAATAGCAGAGGAAATCTCGTCTTCGGAAACAACGGCGATATCATCCACATATTTTTGAATAAGTTCGAAGGTGTTCACACCAGGTTGTTTTACTGCGATACCATCAGCGATGGTGGAAACAGAATCCAAACATTCGATCTTCCCGTTTTTAATGGAATTATACATGCTGGGGGCTCCGGCAGCCTGAACGCCATAAACCTTCACGTTGGGACGAATGGTTTTGATAGCGTAGGCGATGCCGGAAAGCAGGCCACCGCCACCAATGGGTACAATCACGGCATCCAGATCATCCAGATCCTGTACAATTTCCAGACCAATGGTTCCTTGACCTGCGATCACATTCTCATCGTCGAAGGGGTGAACAAATGTATATCCTTTTTCTTCTTTCAGTTCCAATGCCTTCTGATAAGCATCATCATAACAACCGGGAACCAAACAAACCTGAGCGCCATAGGCTTTAGTAGCTTCCACTTTGGAAATAGGTGCACTATCAGGTAAGCAGATCAATGAGGAAATGCCGCATTTAGAAGCCGCAAGGGCAACACCCTGGGCGTGGTTACCGGCAGAGCAAGCGATAACCCCACGGTTCTTTTCTTCTTCAGAAAGCATTGCAATTTTATAGCCGGAGCCTCTTAGCTTGAAGGAACCGGTATTCTGAAGATTTTCAGGCTTCAGATATAATTCACAATTTGTCGAGATTCCCGGGGCTTTAACCACCGGTGTTTCGCGGATAATGTCTTTTAGCACTACGGATGCGTGAAAGATCTTATCTAATGTCAGCATATTCTCATCCTTTCAAAATATCAAAAAATCCTGCCTCTTCTAATAACTAAAGAGACAGGATTTCAATACAATAAAATCTTGCGGTACCACTCTTTTTGCCGTCAGAAACGGCCACTCACTGCGACAACTTGATCGCTCCCCATTCAATAACGGTTGGGCTCCGTTCTTCCTACTCAAGCAAAGGCTTTTTCAGTTGACCGCTCCGGGGCCAGTATACAGAAGTTCTATCCATCGGCTCGCACCAACCGCCGATTCTCTGAATCAAGAGATCATCTGCTTTTTCCCCATCATTGCGTTTTTTTGATTATAGCACCAGAAGTAAAAAATGTCAATAAAAAATGCGGAATTTATTAGAAACAATCAAGGTTTCAGTCGATTTCTTTTAACCATCCTTCAGGTGCAGGAATAGTCCCCATCTGGATTCCACGGAGCGTATCATAAAGCTTCTGGGTAATGGGGCCCATATTCTCCATTCCTGAGGGGAAACAAATCTCTTTACCATGGTCTACAATCTTACCCACAGGAGAGATAACTGCCGCAGTTCCGCAGAGGCCGCACTCAGCAAAGTTTTGGATTTCATCCAAGCGGATCTCCCGCTCCTCAACTTCTAAACCAAGATAATCCTTGGCAACCTGAAGCAAGGACCGCCGGGTAATAGAAGGCAGGATGGTATCGGACTTCGGAGTGATTACTTTGTTATCTTTAGTGATAAAAATGATGTTAGCGCCACCGGTTTCTTCAATACAGGTTCTGGTAGCGGAATCCAAATAAACATTTTCGTCAAAGCCCTTTTCATGAGCATCCACAATGGCATAAAGGCTCATTGCATAGTTCAAACCGGCTTTCACATGGCCGGTACCCCGAGGAGCGGCACGGTCAAAATCGGAGATCCGCAAGGTAAGGGGCTTTACACCACCTTTAAAATACGGGCCTACCGGTGTTGCAAAAACACGGAACTGGAACTCATTTGCAGGCTTTACGCCGATTATGGCATCGCTTCCAAACATAAAGGGACGCAAATAAAGCGAAGCGCCGGAACCATAGGGCGGAACCCAATCCTTATTAGCACGTACAGTTTCAACCACCGCATCCACAAAGCGATCCACCGGAAAAACAGGCATCTTTAAACGAGCGCAAGAATCGGCCATCCGTTCAGCATTCAGATCCGGGCGGAAGCAAACGATACGTCCATCGGCGGTGGTATATGCCTTCATTCCCTCAAAGCAAGTCTGGGCATACTGCAAAACGCAGGCACATTCACTCATCGTGATCATATCATCGCCGGTAAGCATTCCTTCATCCCAGGCACCGTTTTTATAATTGGCTACATATCGTTTATCAGTTTTAACATAGGCAAAGCCTAAGTTGCCCCAATCAATATCCTTTTTGCTCATTCAGATCAACCTTTCAATTTTAGTTTTTACTATTTTAGCCCTTTAAAGCGTTAATGTCAAGAGGAATTTTAAAAAATTAACGAATTCCATCTTCTCTCTCCATTTTATGAACAGCCGACCAGCCCAAATCAGCAAAAAAGCGATGGGGGCCATTGCCGGTAACAAGTGCGCTCTTGCCTCCGCCGATCTTTATCAGTTTTTCGGCGGTTGCATACGCTTCTTCCACACCTGATTTAGGGAAAATTTCATCTTTATCCCCGTTTACCACGATCAAACGGCGGGGCGCGATCAAGCCGGCAAGATCGCCCATATCAAAATCAAGAGCGATATTCGGAATGTAATTGCAGGCACAATGACGAATATCGATAATGGAATCTTTATAAGTACAAAAGGCACAAGAAGGCATGGCATATTTGATGCGATTTTCGATGCAAGCTGCATAGAAAGTGGCAGTTCCGCCGCCGGAATTACCCATACACACTAAATTTGTGGTATCAATGTAATCAAATTTTTCTTCCAGTAAATCAATCAAGCGCATAACGTCCCAAACTCTGGCGCCAATTGCAGTCCGCCCCATCATTAAAGCGGCCATCGAATGCAATCCGGAACAGCCGGGTTTCCCTTTATAGGTGCCAGTTCGACCCATATAGCGCTGTTCAATGCATATCGCAGCATAGCCCTCCTTTACGGCACGTACAGCAAAATCCCGATCCATCCCCTTCGACCGTTCGATTTCTTCGGAAGTTTGATCCATTGCCAAGGAATTATGCATTCCGCTGGAATGACCCTGCAGGCAGATACAACCCGGTAGCTTCTCACCCTCCCAATTTTGGGGCAAAAGGATATGACCGGGCACATAATAGCCGGGTTCGCTTTGAAAGGAAAAGGAGATCAGATGCCCACCGGTAATTTCCCGCTCTATTTCAATTTTGTAATCGAGCTCGCATCGATCCATGTTTGAAAGGCCAAGAAGGCTCCAAAGACGCTGATAGGCTTTGGTTTGCCAATCTGAGAAATCCTCGACCTCATTATAGCGAAAGGCGGGGGTTATTTTATTGTAACGATGGCCATCATAGGAAACGGCAATTCTATTATCCTCCATCATTCTTTCTCCTTTACAAATTTTGAATTCAGTATAGCATAAAAAATAAGGAGAAGCAAGGCTTCTCCCTATTTTGTCATTCGTACAGTTCCATAAACAAATCATTGTGTTCCTCGGGAATATCATAAACCGAATATTCAAAGATTCCATCAATGTTTTTTGTTTCAAGAATGTGGTGAGTTCCTCTTGACGAAATAAAACATTGCAAATCTAAAGGAAACACAGGAATAAAATTTCCGGATCTATCGCATCTGATTAGTTTTCGGCTGCGAAGATTTTTAAAATCATCGGAAAAATATTCGTATGGTTTTGGCTCGCCTTCTAATATTTGATTAATCAGCGAGGCTGTCTCGAATTTTATAAATTTGGCTGTTGTCTTATCATATCCGCCGTTGGGTACGACTGATTTACTGTAGGTCATATAATGCCCTAAAAAATCCGCGTTTTGATCGTAATACTTTTTATAAAAATCCTCTCTGAGATACCATCTGCTGCCAATAACGATGTAGGTTTTATCGGCAAATGCCGTTCCGCATTCTTCTTCGAAATATTCTGCCAAAAGATACGGGACCTCCTTTTGCGTTACGTGGACAACGACTTGGTCGGTACTTTTTAAAGCATAGAATGAATCGTCAACTAAATAATATTCATTTTCCTGAAAAGAGACAATTGTTTTGCTGTTGTCCACATATTTTCCTTGGTGATTTTTCTTCCATTCAAATGATGAACGAAAATTAAAACGGCCGCAAGAGCAACAGCTAAACAATGAAAGGATCAACAATAAAAACACTAATGTTTTTTTGAAAGAATCTCTCATTCTATTTACCTCATTTAAACAGTTCATCGAAGATGAAAACATACTTTGCGGGGACCTCAAATACGCTTTCATCTAAAGCTCTCAAAAAGAATTCGCCGCCATGAGTATGATAAACGCCATGGGAATGGAGTAAAATTTCACCGCTTTCATCGCAAAGATTCAAAGTACCGATATAGGCATGGTTTTCAACCTCCTCCCCTTTAACAGGTTCGCCTGTGCAGATTTCACGAATTGCAGCAGCAAATTCATCCGGTACCTTAACGTTTTCCGGTTCAAAGTTCAAATGATTTCTAACGGAATAGCCTTCGAAAAACTTTTCAAAGCCAATGGCCTGATATTGATCAAACACATCCTCTCGCAGAAAATAGCGGGCGTCATCTTCGTTCACTTCACCGCTGATCATAATGATCGATTTGGAACCATTAATATGACACCAGCCACGCCGATAAAAAATATCGGACATTTGAGATAACAAAAGAGGAACGTCGTTTTCGGTTAAAACACCGCTGATTTCTTCGGCATAATCGCCCCAAATATCATATCCTCGCAAATCAATCAGCTTAAAGGTTTGATTCAGATAGATCAATTCATCCTTGGAATTCTCAGAATATCGAACGTGTTGCTCTTTTAATTCATCCAAGCGTGTGCAAGAGCAAAGAAGCAACAACATCGAACATAAAAGAAGAACTGCAACAAACCGCTTAAGTAACTTCATCTTATCCTCCTATTCCAAATTCAACCGCTTGCGGATGATTTTTTTGCAAATTATAATGAAAACACAGGTCAACAATATAATAAAAATAGCCAAAAAGCCAAATATAATATGAAAAGTTTCAGCGACATTAAATTCCATAAACAGATTTCCGATTCTTTCCACCAGGTTCGTTGTCATCATTAAAACCAAAACAATCGTTCCGAAAATCTGTGTCAGAACATAATATCCGAAATATACTCCAAAGGAAGCAAGAATCCGGTTTTTCTTTGCCAATTGGCCGATTGTTATACAAGTATAAAACAACATCAAAACATAAAGGATGGCAAGAAATATCCCAACAATCACTTCAATGGTAATGGATACTGTATGGATGGCGCTCATCTCATAAAAATCCTTAAACAAGTATGTAATCGCCTTGAAAACCTCAACAAGGGGCTCGCCCAACAGCATAATACAAGCAGAAATCATAATGATAACAAACGAAATAACCACAGTTAAAAACGCAGTGATCCATTTAACGAATAAATGCTGATTCTCTGTTACCGGCAAAGTCATGGTCAAATAGCCTTCGGCAGTAAAAAGATTTTTATAATAGCGAGTAATCGCACTGACAAAGCACATCACCAGGCACAAAACAATTGCGATACCATACATAACAGTAGAAGAGCCAAAAATAATATTGTAGGTTTGGCTGCCATCGTCAAAAATCTGTATTATTCTTGAAAATGATGCAACGATCAACAGGATCAACTCAAAAGGAAGCAACGCCCGCATATAGTGAATAAATTCATATTTAAATAATTTCTTTACCATTTGAAAACCTCCCGGAAAAGGGCATCAACACTCATTTCATTTTCAGAGCGAATCTCATCAACAGTCTTATGAAGCACTACTCTCCCCTGCTTGATAAAAATCACATCATCTAAAATTTCTTCAATATCAGAGATCAGATGGGTAGAAATAATCACGGAAGCCTCGGGATTATAGTTATTAATAATCGTGGAAATAATATAATCTCTTGTCGCTGGATCTACGCCGGCAATCGGCTCATCCAAAACATATAATTTGGCATTACGGCTCATAACAAGGATCAAAGATACTTTTTCCTTGTTGCCTTTCGAAAGGGTTTTGAGTTTATTTTCGGGATGAATGCCAAGCCGTTCAAGCATTTCAAAGGCAAGCTCCGGCCGGAAATCTTCGTAAAAATCCGTAAATAGTTCAACGATTTGCTTCACAGACATACGATCATTAAGGAAATTATTATCCGGCAAATAAGAAACCACCCTTTTGCTCTCTACGCCGGGCGCAAATCCGCATACCGATAAATTGCCTCCGGAAGGCTGAAGTAAACCGTTAATCAATTTGATCAAAGTGGTTTTGCCGGACCCGTTTGGCCCCAATAATCCTACAATTTTACCACTCTCAACCGTAAGGTTCAGCTGATCGAGGGCAAGCAGATTCCCATACTTCTTAGAGAGATTTTCGCAATTCAAAATCACACTCATTTATCCCACTCCTTCACGTACTTTTTTGCCTCTTCGGCAGAATAACCGAGCATCTCCATTTCATTGAAATATGCTTCCGTTTTCTTATTCACCATTGCAGCAACGATTTTCTTTGCTCGCTCAGTACACTCTGCAACAAACCAACCGGAGCCACGTATTGAATAGATCAAGCCCTCCTGCTCCAACTGTTCAAAGGATTTTTGAACGGTATTGGGATTAATCCCCGCCTCCAATGCAACCTCGCGCACAGAAAGTAATTTTTCCTCGGGCAGCAGAACACCGCAAGCGATCTTAACGCAGATCTGCTCAACAATTTGCGGGCAAATCGGTCTGTTTTTATCCAATTTCCAACTCATGCAGCAACACCTTTCTTTAGGATTGTACTACTGTACTAATACAATAATACAGTTTTCTTTCCGCTTTGTCAAGAATTTTTTGAAAAAATAAAAAAATCTCGTTCCGAAGAACGAGATTTTTTGGTGCGGATAAGAGGACTTGAACCTCCACGATATTGCTATCACTAGAACCTGAATCTAGCGCGTCTGCCAATTCCGCCATATCCGCATTTTGGTTGCCTTGATTGGCAACACTAGAATAATAGCACAGAGATTCTGATTTGTCAACACTTTTTTTATTTTATTTTAAAATCTTTTCATCTGTCTTTTTTTGGAATTTATCTGCATTCACAATAAAGCGATCATGAACCGCTTTTCCAATCAAACCGGACTCATCAAACGCTTCAATTTCAAAAGAAAGTTTACGGCCATCCATCGCCACCAGCTTGCTGACGCAACGAACCTGCATTCCAACAGGAGTTGCTGCAAGATGGTCTGCATTCATTTTGATTCCAACAGTGGTACTCCCCTCCTCCAGCAGTTTTTCAACGCTTTCTGCGGCGGTACCTTCCATTAAAGCGATCATTGCAGGGGTGGCAAAAACATCTAATACACCGCTGCCCATCACTTTTGCGGTTTTCTCTGTTGTTACGATTAAGCTTTTTTCATTGGTCGTTCCAATCATTTTGTTCTCCTTTAAAAAATACGCCGCCCCTCAAATGAGGCGGCGTATAAAGTTTATAACGAAAAATATTTTTCGGCGTTATTATAGCAAATATCTTTAACAATGCTTCCCAAAAATTCCATATCATCGGGATATTCTCCGTTTTCCACCCAGGTTCCCAAAATGTTGCAAAGGATCCGACGGAAATATTCATGACGAGTATAGGAAAGGAAGCTTCTTGAGTCGGTAAGCATACCCACAAAATTGCCCAAAATCGAAAGATTAGCCAAAGACTTCATCTGCAGCTCCATACCGGTTTTGGTATCGCTGAACCACCAAGCAGAGCCATGTTGAATCTTACCGGCAACTTCGGTGCCCTGGAAGCAACCCAAAACAGTACCAATCAATTCATTATCGTTCGGATTCAAGGAATAGATGATGGTCTTGGGCAGAAGATCATCCACATAAAGCGCATTCAGAAAACCGGTAAGGGCTTCACCGCAGTTAATCGTAGAGATGCAGTCAAAGCCGGTATCAGGACCAAGAGTATTGAACATCTTGGTATTCGTATTTCTTTGTGTGCCGTAATGCAACTGCATCACCACATCACGTTTGGCATACTCACGTCCCATATGAAGCAGAATGTTCGTTTTATAAAGATCGATCTCATATTGGGTAAGAGCCTCACCCTTAAGGCGCTTTTGCAGAACTGCATCCGCATCTTCTTCGGTGGCAGTTATGTAAACCACATAGTCCAATCCGTGGTCAGAAGCACGGCAACCCAAGGTACAGAAAAATTCTAGACGCTCGGTAAGAGCTTTTTTAATGTCAGCAACCGTCTTAAGAGGATAGCCTACAACCGCTTCCAATTTACTGAGATAATCAACAAACTCGTCCTTATTGATATTGACTGCTTTATCCGGACGATAAGAAGGAGCGACCGTTACATCAAAAGTAGGATCATCAGCAAGTTTCTGATGCCACTCCAAAGTATCGATGGGATCATCAGTAGTACCGATCATTTTGACGTTGGACTTCTTAATCAGGCTGCGAACCGTCATAGAATCCTCTTGTAATTTGGCATTGCAAAGATTCCAAACCTCTTCGGCGGTTTCACCGTTTAAAACACCGTCATAACCGAAATAACGTTTCAGTTCCAGATGGGTCCAATGGTACATGGGATTGCCGATAGCACGAGGCAAAGCTTCAGCAAAGCGTTGGAATTTAACACGATCGGGAGCATTGCCTGTAATTTCGTTTTCCTGCACACCGTTGCTGCGGATCATCCGCCATTTGTAATGGTCGCCGCCCAGCCAGATCTGTGTGATATTATCGAACTTACGATCCTCATAAATTTCTTGAGGATTAATATGGCAATGATAGTCGATGATCGGCATTTCCTTGGCATAATCGTGATAAAGCTTTTTAGCAGTTTCATTTGACAACAAGAAATCTTCCGTTAAGAATTTCATTTTTTCACCCTCGTTTTTTAAATTTGAATATATTATATATGAAAACGTAAAAAATGGCAAGAGGAATGACAAAGAAAAAAACAATGAATCTTCCATTTTCATATATTAAAACAAAACATCTAAAATAAACACAATGAACCATGTAGAAAAACAGCCGCACCGGGCTGTTTTACTATCGCCGTCTGCCCTCTTAGGGTTCAAGTCCCTTTGAATCTAAAAAATAAAGACCACCTAATGGTGGTCTTTATTTTATGGTGCGAAAGACGGGACAAAGCCGCATTGCGGCTTCCCATCTTCGGCGACCGCTCCAAGTATTCGCGGTACCCGCCTCATACCATCCGGCGGTAAAACAGCCGCACCGGGCTGTTTTACTATCGCCGTCTGCCCTCTTAGGGTTCAAGTCCCTTTGAATCTAAAAAATAAAGACCACCTAATGGTGGTCTTT
>JAZOXD010000126.1:0-6697 GCA_045659565.1 Eubacteriales bacterium
TACTTAAGCGAAGGCAGCGTCGATCTTTATTCAATCAAAGTTTTACGTGCGGCTATGGGCAGCGCCTTCAGAATGCCTGTCCTAAAAGGTGATTTGCCATCGTTTTTGAATCAAAAGAAAAAAGAAGGATATCAAGTTTTAGGGGCCGGTCTAAACCGAAATTATGCCGAATTACAGAATATAGACTTTAAAAAGCCAACAGTTGTTGTGATTGGAAACGAGGCAAATGGGATCTCTTCCGAAGTGATGAACACCTGCACCCAAGGCTTGTTTATTCCTATGCTTGGCAAAAATGAATCCCTGAACGCAGCCGTTGCTGCCTCAATCATACTATGGGAGCAATCAAAATGGAGATAAAGCAGGAAATACTTTGGCTTTGGATAAAAGAAGCGCTCAACTTCAATAATAAAAAAACCCTTCAATTGATCAGCACCTTCGGTTCGGTTTTTGTTGTATTTGACTCCAAAGGTTTTTCAGGTATTTCCTTTTTAACTAAGACTGAACTTTCTGCATTATCTAAAAAGAACCTTCAATCGGCTTGGGAAATATATGGCGATTGCCAGGAAAACCAAATTCAAATTCTGACTTTGGATGATCCTGATTATCCCCCACTTTTAAAAGAAATTGAAAATCCCCCTTCTCCCCTGTTTCACAAAGGTCATTTTTTAGAGCAAATGCAATCCCCCTCAATAACAATTGTCGGAACAAGAAAATGCACCGGATACGGGGAACAAATGACAAAGCAAATTGTATTCCCTTTAAGTTCTTGCGGCTTCACGATTGCATGCGGGGTCGCAGACGGCATTGACTTCTTTGTTTGCGATTCCGTGTTAAGAGCCGGCAATGGTCCTGTTGCTGTCCTTCCTTTTGGAATTTTACACGGCTATACCCTGCAGCACCGAAAATACAAAGATATTTTAGCAAAAGGTTCCATCATATCCGAAACCTTCCCTCGAAATGCATCTCACAAGTTCTCTTATCACGAACGCAATCGAATTTTAAGCGGACTCTCCTTAGGAACCATTGTAATCGAAGCTCCATCCAAAAGTGGCGCCTTAATGACCGCCAATTATGCGCTTGAACAAAACCGAGATGTTTTTGCACTAATGGCGAATGCCAATGCAAAAGAATCGGAAGGAAGCAACAAATTAATCAAAGATGGTTGCTACCCCGTCACGAATTATACCGATATTCTCCGCATTTATATATCTGAATTTTCAGACGTCCTTCACGAATTAGAGCAAAACAGAGAGCATATCGTTTCATTGCAAGAAGAAATCACCGAGCAAAAATTAAAAGATTTCCGAAAGAAACATTCTAAAAAACTAACAGAAAACGAAATAGTATTATTAAATTTATTGAATACCGAACCGTGTTCAACAGATTTTTTGATAGAGAATTCCGGCTTACCGACCCCAGATGTTCTGCAAAATTTAACCGCTTTGGAGTACAAAGGGCTAGTAGTATCCTGTCCCGGGAGCAAATTTAAAGTTATCCTATAAGAGAGGTTTTAAATGTCTAATTTATTTATCGTAGAATCCCCTGCAAAAGCAAAAACCATTGAAAAATATCTTGGTAAAAAGTTCAAGGTCATGGCATCTATGGGCCATATTAGAGATCTTCCCAAAAGCGAATTCGCCATCGATATTGAAAATAATTTTACACCAAAATATATTTCCATTCGTGGAAAAAGCGATTTAATCCGCTCTTTAAAAAAAGAAGCCAAAAAAGCGGACATGATCTACTTGGCCACTGACCCGGACCGCGAAGGAGAAGCTATTTCCTGGCACCTTTCCACTCTGCTGGACTTAAAGCCGGAAGAATGTAAAAGAGTGGTTTTTAACGAAATTACTAAAACCGCCCTTCTAAATGCGGTGAAAAATCCGACAAAAATCAATATGAACCTGGTTAACGCACAGCAAGCGCGTCGTGTGTTAGATCGAATTGTTGGTTATAAGCTTAGCCCCTTCCTTTGGAAGAAGGTTAAAAAAGGTCTTTCTGCCGGCCGTGTACAATCTGTTGCTACCGCAATGATTGTAGACCGGGAAGAAGAAATCCGAGCATTTGTTCCAAAGGAATACTGGAATATTTCTGCCGTATTCACCTCCAAAAACGGCGGTGGAAAAATTGAAGCGAAATTCCACGGAACCGAAAAGGAGCCACTAGAGATCAACAATCAAAAAACCGCCGAGGCGATCTACAACGAAATCGAAAACGGCCCCTTCCATATCAGCGATATTCGAAAAGCAGAAAAAAAGAAATCTCCGGCTCCCCCGTTTATCACTTCCACCCTTCAGCAAGAGGCTTCACGGCGGTATAACTTCCAAGCAAAGCGCACAATGAAAGCCGCCCAGGAATTATATGAAGGTGTTGAAATCAAGGGAATCGGACTGATCGGTTTGATCACCTATATGCGTACCGATTCATTGCGTATTTCTGATGAAGCCGCAATGGCCGCCAAGGAACACATTATCAATACCTTTGGTGCTGATTATTACCCCGCTTCCCGCCGCTATTACAAAACAAAGAAAAGCGCACAAGATGCTCACGAAGCCATTCGCCCCACTAATATAAGTATCACCCCCGAAACAGTAAAAGAAAACTGTACACCTGATCAATACAGAGTATATCGTTTAATTTATGATCGATTCTTGTCCAGTCAAATGGCAGATGCAGTTTATGATACCCTGGCAGTTGACATTTCCTGTAAAAAATACATTTTTAAATCCAATTGCCAAGTCGTTAAATTCAAAGGCTTCACAGCTGCTTATCAAGAAACAGAGTCAAAAGAAAAAAATCAACGACGTCTATACAAGGTTGAAAAAGGCGATGAATTAGATCTTGAAAAATTGTCGAACGAGCAGAACTTCACTCAACCACCTTCGCGCTATACAGAAGCTTCGCTGATCAAAGCGTTAGAAGAAAATGAAATCGGTCGTCCCTCCACATTTGTACCGATCATTACTACAATTCTTGCCAGAGAATATGTAGAGCGTGACGGAAAAACACTTAAGCCTACCACTTTGGGTGAGGTTACAACAAAGTTAATGAAAGAGCATTTTTCTTCTATTGTAGACTACGACTTCACTGCTCATCTTGAAACCGAGTTGGATAAGGTAGAAGAAGGTTCCAAAGAATGGCAATCTATTGTTGCCCCCTTCTACGATATATTTACAAAAACCTTAACAGAAGCCGAAAGCAAATTAACCGAACGAATAAAGGTTCCCGAAGAAGTAACGGATGAAATTTGTCCCAATTGCGGCAAAAACCTCGTTATAAAAAGCGGGCGATTCGGAAAATTCTTGGCTTGTCCCGGGTATCCGGATTGCCGTTATACCAAAGCGATCGTCATTGACACGCATGTTCCATGCCCTAAATGCGGCGGAAAAATTTTGAAAAAGAAATCAAAAAATGGAAAAGTGTATTATGGTTGTGAACATAATCCGCAATGCGATTTTATGACATGGGATGAGCCCTTGACCCAAAAGTGTGAAAAATGCGGCCACCATCTCTTCAAGCAGTCCGGCAGAAACCGAGGTATATATTGTTCAAACCCGCAATGTGGAAAGCAGGATACTGACAATGAATAAAAACGCCATTGTTGTAGGAGCAGGCTTGGCCGGATGCGAAGCAGCGTATCAACTCGCAAAGCGAAATATTCCGGTCACGCTTTACGAAATGAAACCCACCAAAAAATCGCCGGCACACCACAGTGATCTTTTTGGAGAATTAGTATGCTCCAATTCCTTAAGAGGTGCCGGCCTTGCCAATGCCGTTGGCCTTTTAAAGGAAGAAATGCGGCACCTTGATTCTTTAATCATTAAGGCCGCCGATGCCACCCAAGTACCAGCCGGCGGAGCATTGGCCGTTGATCGCAACGCCTTCTCTCAATATATTACAAAAACCATCCGTGAAAATCCAATGATCACCGTGGTGGAAAAGGAATTATGCGAAATACCGGAGAATGGTAATGTTATCATTGCCACCGGTCCTTTGACTTCAAATGCCCTTTCCGAAGCGATCGCTTCCTTTTTTGGCGAAAGTTATCTCTCTTTCTTTGATGCCGCAGCCCCAATTGTCACTTATGAAAGCATTGATATGAATAAGGCTTTTTTTGCTTCCCGTTACAACAAAGGAACACCGGATTATATCAATTGCCCGATGACCAAAGAAGAGTATCTGGCCTTTTATGAGGCTTTAAAAACCGCCGAATGCGCAGAACTTCACGACTTTGACCACCAAGTTTTCGAAGGGTGTATGCCGATCGAAGAAATGGCCCATCGTGGTGAAGATACCATGCGTTATGGTCCTTTAAAACCGGTCGGTTTGGTTGACGACAGAACAAAAACTAAATCATACGGCGTTGTTCAGTTACGAAAAGACAATGCTGCCGGAACATTATATAATATTGTCGGGTTTCAAACACATCTGAAATTCCCAGAGCAAAAACGAGTATTCTCAATGATACCCGGATTGGAAAATGCAGAATTTATGCGTTATGGTGTCATGCACAGAAACACATATCTGAAATCCCCTGTATTACTAAACAACGACTACAGTGTCAAAAAAAGAGAAGGCTTGTATTTTGCCGGCCAAATGACCGGTGTTGAAGGATATGTTGAATCTGCTTCTTCCGGTTTAATTGCGGGGCTTTCAATGGCTTCCAAGTTGTTGGATTGTCCGATGCTTCCATTAACAAACTTTAATGCCATCGGTGCGTTGGGGAACTACATAAGTTCCGGAAACGGCGAAAATTTTCAACCTATGAACATCAACTTTGGACTAATCGAGCCTTTGAACGAACGCATTAAACTGAAAGCTGAACGATACTGCAAAATTTCCGAACGCAGTTTAGAAATCTTAGATCAAAATATCGCGAAATCAAATTTATTTTAAGGAGAACTGATATGAAAGTTGTTGTAGATGCCCACGGTGGAGATAATGCCCCCCTGGAAATCATCAAAGGAAGCATTATGGCGTTACAAGAACATAAGAATCTTGAAATCCTATTGGTCGGGCAAAAAGATAATCTTCAAAAAATCATAAAAGAACACAACCTAAATACAAATGGCATAGAAATTTTAGATGCACCGGATATCATCACGATGGAAGATGATCCAACCGCTGTTCTGAAAGAAAAAAAAGATTGTTCCATGGCCGTTGCCTTCAAAGCGTTAAAAGAAGGAACCGCCGATGCCTTTGTTAGTGCCGGAAACAGCGGCGCAGTATTAGTTGGTGCAACTCTTTTAGTAAAGCGAATCAAAGGAATAAAACGCGCCGCTTTAGGTGCAGTAATGCCCTCTGTAACCGGTCCCTATATTATGCTGGACTGTGGAGCAAATGTTGAGTGCAAGCCCGAATACTTGGATCAATTTGCGATGATGGGGAGTATTTATATGAAGTCCTGCCTTAAAGTTAAAAACCCCAGAGTCGCATTGTTAAATAATGGCGCTGAAGCCTGCAAGGGCACCGAATTACATCAGCAAGCGTACCAATTAATGGCCGAAAATAAGTCTATTAATTTTCTGGGAAATATCGAAGGTCGAGACGTTCCCTTGGGTGGAAGTGATGTGGTTGTCGCTGACGGCTTTTCCGGTAATATCGCATTGAAAATTTCAGAAGGATGGGGCAAAATGATTTCCGCATCCTTAAAGGATATGTTCACCAAAAGTCTTTTAACTAAAATCGGAGCACTGTTCCTGATGCAACAAATCAAATCCTTTAAAAAATCAATGGACTACAAAGAATATGGTGGCGCTCCCCTTCTCGGTATCCAAAAACCGGTCATTAAAGCGCACGGTTCTTCCGATGCAAAAGCAATCAAAAATGCCATTAGACAAGCAATCACCTTCGCAGAAAGCAACATGATCCAAGAGATTGAACATAATTTGATTAAAGAATAATTAACTTGACATTTTTTAGAAAAATCGTTACTATAATATCAAAACAATATTTGAAAGGAAATAATTAATATGTTTGAAAAAGTAAAAGAAATCATTATGGAACAATTGTCCATCAACGATCCCGATGCAATCGCCCCCGAAACTACTCTGGAAGATTTAGGCGCTGATTCCCTGGATATGGTTGAAGTAATTATGGCTCTGGAAGATGAATTCGACATTCAAATCAAAGATGAAGATTTGGAAAGCCTGAAATGCGTTTCTGATCTGGTGGACTACATCAGCAAATAAGAATGAGCAATATTAAAGCACTTCAAAATGAAATGCAGTATGTCTTCAAAAACGAAGATCTGCTTGTTCATGCCTTGGCACATTCCAGTTATGCCAATGAACACCGCAATGAGATTTCCGGTTCTAATGAACGTTTGGAATTCCTGGGTGACTCTGTTTTAGGTTTAATTACCGCTGAATTCCTCTTTACGCATTTTCGTCATTTACCGGAAGGTCAATTAACCAAAATGCGTGCGTTGTTGGTTTGCGAAAACTCTTTGTTCCAATTTGCTCAAAAAATTCACTTGGGCAATTATTTGTTACTGGGGCACGGCGAAGAACTTTCCGGCAGCCGCAATCGCCCTTCAATCGTCTCAGACGCTTTTGAAGCAGTTTTGGCTGCGGTTTACTTGGATGGCGGATTATCGGCTGCAAAAATGTATATTCTGCCCTTCCTCGAAAATGGTGCCGAAGAAATCCAAAAACACTCCGGAAGTTTTGATTACAAAACTGTCCTTCAAGAGATT
>JAZOXD010000127.1:0-4857 GCA_045659565.1 Eubacteriales bacterium
CAAACTTTCCGGACGCTTTTGGTGCGCCCTGACAATCTTCAGCCTCATGGGCCAGGTGGCCTGGGTGGTTGAAAATATGTATTTCAACGTATTTATCTATAAGATGTTCCACGCCTCTGCCGGGGATATTTCGGCCATGGTGGCGGCCAGCTCTGTGGCGGCCACCCTCACCACCGTTCTGATGGGGGCCTTATCCGACCGACTGGGCAAGCGGAAGGTGTTTATCTGCGCCGGTTATCTGCTTTGGGGCATCTCCATCTTCAGCTTTATGCTGTTGCGGGTAGATTGGCTTTCCGCCGCCTTCCCTCTGGCAGCCTCAGCTGCGGCCATAGGCGTTTCGCTGACCATTATTTTGGATTGCGTGATGACCTTTTTCGGCTCCACCGCCAACGATGCAGCCTTCAATGCTTGGCTCACCGATTCCACCGACCCCAGCAACCGGGGTGCGGCGGAGGGCATCAATTCCATGATGCCGCTGGTGGCCATTTTGGTGGTGTTCGGCGGATTTATGTTCTTTGATCTGGAACAGGCAGAAAGCTGGACCTTAATATTTACCATCATCGGCATCGCCGTAACATTGATCGGTATTTTGGGCTTTTTCTTAATCAAAGAGCCGCCCATTGCCCCTTCCAAAGAACCCTATTTTAAAAGCATTGTCTATGGCTTCCGCCCCGGGGTAATAAAACAAAATCCCCGACTTTATCTGCATCTGGTGGCCTTTATCATTTTTAATATTTCCATTCAGATCTTTATGCCCTATCTGATCCTCTATTACGAGGTTTCTTTAAAAATGAGCAACTATGTGCTCATTATGGCCCCCGCTATTATTTTGGCCTCGGTGGTCACCGCCCTTTGGGGTCGTGTCTACGATAAAAAAGGCTTCCGTTTTTCGGGCATTTTCGCAGTAGCGAGTCTGCTGGGCGGCTACACCCTGCTCTATATATTCCGTTCCACCCCCTTGGTGTTCATCGGTTCTTTACTGATGATGAGCGGCTATCTGGCAGGGATGGCGGTGTTCGGCGCAGTCATCCGGGATCACACCCCCGAGGGCTACGCAGGTCGGCTGCAGGGGGTTCGGATCTTTTCCCAGGTGTTCGTGCCGGGGATCATTGGCCCCTGGATCGGCAAATGGGTTCTTTCCGGGGCAGAAACGGTGGTCAACGGCGACGGTACCACCTCCTTTATCCCCAACGCCAACATTTTTCTGGCGGCAGGGATCGCCCTTTTGGCTATTCTGCCCTTCTTTCTTTTTAAGAAAAAGAAGCCGATCCAACTTCTGCCGTTAAAAACCCCTTATGAAAACGAACAAGCCGAACCTCCCTTTGGAGAATACCCCCGGCCCCAGCTTCGGCGGGATTCCTATCTCTGCCTGAACGGGGATTGGGAACTGGCGGTGGACAAAACGCCTTTAGGCACCATCCGGGTGCCCTTCCCTCCGGAAAGTCGGCTTTCCGGCATTGGACGGGCTTTGGGCAAAACCGAAAAATGGGTCTACACCCGCAAATTCAACCTGCCCAAGGGCTTTAAAAAAACGCATACCCTTCTTCATTTCGGGGCGGCAGATCAACAGGCCACTGTTTATCTGAACGATACCCTTTTGGGCACCCACGAAGGGGGATATCTGCCCTTCTCTTTTGACGTCACCCAAGTTCTGCAAACTGAAAACACCCTGCGGGTGGAGATTACCGACCCCCTGGACAGCGAACTGCCCTATGGCAAGCAACGGGTGAAGCGGGGCGGAATGTGGTATACCCCCATCAGCGGCCTTTGGCAAACGGTCTGGCTGGAGAGCCTGCCGGAGCATTATATTGAAAATATTCGCCTTACGCCCACGTTACATTCGGTCACCATCGAGGTTGCCGGGGGCGAGGAACAAAAGACCCTGTTTTTTGAAGGGGCAGAGCACTCTTTCACCGGCAATACCTTTACTTTAGAACTCGAAAACCCCCGGCATTGGAGCCCGGAGGATCCCCATCTTTATTTCTTCCGCCTGGAAAGCGGCGCTGACCGGATCGATTCTTATTTTGCTCTGCGCACCTTTACCGTGGAAGAGCACGGGGGCAAGGCCCGGCTCTGCCTGAACGGCAAGCCCTATTTCTGCCACGGCCTGCTGGATCAGGGTTATTTTTCCGACGGAATCTTCCTGCCCGCCACCGAGGAAGGGTTTGAAGAAGATATTTTGCGGATGAAGGAATGTGGCTTCAATATGCTGCGAAAGCATATCAAACTGGAACCGGATCTCTTCTATTATTATTGTGATAAATACGGAATGCTGGTGTTCCAGGATATGATTAACAGCGGCCGCTATGATTTTATCATCGATACGGCCCTGCCCACCCTCTTTTTGCGACGGGGCGTGACCCATCGGGCCGGCAAGCGCCGTCGGGAGGCCTTTTTCCAAACCGCCGAGGGAATGATGGATATCCTCTATAATCACCCCAGCGTAGTTTATTACACCATCTTCAACGAGGGTTGGGGACAGTTCCAGGCAGATGCCTGCTATACCCGCTTCAAGGCCTATGATCCCACCCGCATCTTTGATACCACCTCCGGCTGGTTCAAAGAAAAACTTTCCGATGTGGAAAGCGATCACATCTATTTCAAACCGGTAAAATTGAAGCCGGTTCCCGGCAAGCCTATGGTGCTTTCGGAGTTCGGCGGCTATTCCTGCAAGGTACCGGGGCATTTTTCCAACCCTGCTAAAAATACCGGTTATCATTTCTTCACCCAAGACCCCAAAGCCTTCGAAGAAGAATTGATCCACCTTTACGAGCGGGATATTCTTTCCAATATCTCTTTGGGGCTGAACGCCACCGTTCTGACCCAGGTTTCCGACGTGGAGGATGAAACCAACGGCCTTCTGACCTATGATCGTCAGATCCTGAAGGTAACCCCTGAAAAAATGCAGGCCTTGGCTTCCCGCCTCCAAACCGCCTTTGAAGAACAACTATAAAGAGATATCTCTTGCGAAATAGGATTAGGGCGCCTTCCCTATGGAAGGCGCCCTAATTTTAATCTAATTTTCTTCCGTCAATGGAAATGGTCACCACCTGCCAGGGAATAAATTTTCCGCTGGCCTGCAGGGCACGCTTGGCGGCCATTTCAATACCGCCACAGCAGGGAACCTCCATCCGCACGATGGTCACACTTTTAATCTCGTTTTCAGCAATGATCCGGGTGAGTTTTTCGGCGTAGTCGCCCTCATCCAGTTTTGGGCATCCGATCAACGTGATACGGTTGCGGATAAATTCCTGATGGAAGGAAGCATAGGCATAGGCAGTGCAATCGGCGGCGATCAGCAAATTGGCTCCGTTGAAATAGGGGGCATTCACCGGCACCAACTTGATTTGTACCGGCCATTGCTGCAGCTGGCTTTCTGCCGGGGCAGCAGGGGCAGCAGCCCGTGTTTGGCGGGCAATGGCTTTGGAGCTGGTTCCCGGGCAGCCGCAAGGCAGGGGCTTTGCCCCTTCTTTTTTTGCCTTGGCGGCTAAAACTGCCGCTTCATCATAGGCGGGGGCCTCCCGCTCCTCAAAGGTGATGGCTCCAGTGGGGCAGGCGGGCAAGCAATCCCCCAGTCCGTCGCAGTAATCCTCCCGGGTGAGCTTGGCCTTGCCGTTGATCATCTCAATGGCCCCCTCATGGCAGGCGGCGGCACAGGCCCCGCAACCGTTGCATTTATCTTCATCAATCTTAATGATTTTTCGTTTCATTTCAAATTCCTCCTTGATGTTATGGCTATAGTTTAGTATAATGAAGCCAAATAGTATGTTGAATTTTCAACAAATGGAGCAAAAAATGAAAAAACATTTACCAATTTTAGCAAAAACGCCCCTGTTCCGGGGGATCCGGCCGGAGGAACTGCCCCTGATGCTGGATTGTTTGGGGGCAGCCGCCCGACAATATGACAAAAAAGAAACCATCCTGGCGGAGGGCGCTCCGGCAGAATGGCTGGGGATCGTTTTGGAGGGAAGAGTTCAGATTCAACGGGTGGATTATTTCGGCAACCGCAGTCTTTTGGCGGAGGCCGGCCCCGGCGAACTTTTTGGCGAGGCCTTTGCCTGCGCAGGGGTACCAGAACTTCCGGTACAGGTGAGCGCCGGGGAAACTTGCATTATTTTGCAAATTCCCTGCAAGGCAATTTCCCGCCCCTGCGGGAAGGCCTGCGGCTTTCATCAAAAGCTGATTCAAAACCTGATGCAAATCCTGGCCCATAAAAACTTGGTTTTGCACCAAAAACTGGAGGTCACAGCCAAGCGCACCACTCGGGAAAAGTTATTGACCTACCTGCAACAGCAGGCCAAAAAAGCCGGGAGCAACATCTTCACCGTGCCCTTCGACCGGCAGGAACTGGCAGACTTTTTGGAGGTGGACCGCAGCGGCCTTTCCGCCGAAATCAGCAAGCTTCGGCAGGAGGGGGTTTTAGAAAGCCACCGAAGCCGCTTTAAGCTCCTCTAAAAGCCTTTTGCAGCCGGCCTCGATCTCCTGATAAGCGGTTTTGAAATCGCCGCTCCACCAAGGGTCGGAAACGTCTTTGGCGTTCAATTTTCGCACCTTGCCACAGGGATCATCAAAAATGCGGGCGATATTGTGCAAATTATAATCGTCCATCGCCACAAACAGATCCCACTCCCCGTAATCGGCGGCCTTCAGTTGTACCGCCCGCTTCCCTTGGCAGGAAAGGCCGTGACGGGCCAGTTCCGCTTTCGCAGGGGGATAAACGGGGTTCCCCACCCCGTTAAAAATTTCTTCCGTACTGGTGGCGCAGGAAGCCACCTCGATGGAGGTGATCCCCTCTTTTTTCAGCAAGTCTTTCATAATAAATTCCGCCATAGGGGAACGGCAAATATTGCCGTGGCA
>JAZOXD010000128.1:0-3365 GCA_045659565.1 Eubacteriales bacterium
AGGTCCTGAATGTGAACGCCCAGAACGCTCTGGCACTCCGCAGGCTGGACCGAGAAATAACCGGGTATAACAAATCTTTGGCGGCGAACACGAAGGAAACGGACAAGAACGCCGAAGCCCTGGAAAGGCAAAGGGAAGCGATGCTCAAAGCCCACCAGGAATTACAGCAGCAGGCGGAAGAAACGCTCAAAGACTTGCAGGAACAATTAAAGACGGAACGCCAGAAAGAAGAAGAAGATTACAAGAAAAAGAAGGAGCTTCTGGAAACTTTCAACCTGAGCACGGAAGAACTTACAAAGATACACAACGACAAGATTGCGGAAATGGACCGCAAGGAAGCGGAAGCGAGTTACCGCCGCAAGAAGGAACAGCTGGAACACAACGCCGAGCTGGACCAGCTGAGCAACGCCGGCGGAAGCGAAGGGGATGCGTTCAATTACGATGCGGTAGTGGAAAGGAACAACGCCGAATTTGAGAGCTTCAAGGCCCTGAACGAAGGTAAAATCGCCTTAAACGAGGAGCTTATGAAGAACTATGAAGAAGGCTCCGAAGAATACCAAAGGTTACAAAATGAAAACGACACCCTGAACGCCCAGATTTCCGCCGCCGAAGCCCAGAGGAACGAAAAGAATACCGCCGCATTTAAGGCCCTTATGAAGCAGAGGGAACAGGCGGTCAAAAATATGGTATCCGGCACGACTTCCATACTTAAAAACCTTTCAAGTGCCTTCGGCGAATCCACGAAGCTGGGCAAGGGCTTTGCGATTGCCGCCGCCACGATTGACACGATTGCTTCCGCCGTTACCGGATTCAGGGCCGGAATGAACCAGTGGGCGGACGCCGGCCCGATGGCGTGGATGGCTCCGGTACAGGCGGCGTTAAATGCCACAATGGCCCTGACCGCCGGCTTTGCCGAAGTCCAGAAAATTGCGAGCGTGGACACAAGCGGAAACGCACAGGCCGGATCAGGGGGCGGAGCGACCGCCCTGGCGATGCCGAACATAGAGGGCCTTTCCAGTCCGGTGGACTATACCAGACAGGTAACCACGCAGACGGAAACGGAAGAAATGAACCGGGATAACCGGGTTTATATCCTGGAAAGCGACATCCAGGAAAGCAACCGCCGGGTCCGGGTGCGTGAAGATGAAACGACTTTCTAATTCTCTCTATCCTTTTCTATTGTTTTGTTTGTTTGTTTGCGTGAAAGGGGCGGAAAACCGCCCCTTTCTTTTTTCCGGCGGATAACCTTTCCGCCACGGCCCTTTCCGTCCAAATCCGGGCGGTTTTTGGGGCAAACACGCAACAATCCGGGCGAAGGCGATACGATAAGGGCAAGATGGGAACATTTAACGGACTGCCTTTATACGAGGAAACAATAACGGATGAAGCCTGCGGAATGCTGAGGATTTCGCTGGTTGATTTGCCTGCCGTGGAGAGCGACTTCCAGAAATTCGGGAAGCCGGTAAGGGTTATCCTTTCCAGCGATGAAAAACGCCTGATTCTGGGTTGCGTTATGCGAGCCGGCTTTCCTATTTACCGGGTAGATGAAACCAGGGGCGAATACTATATCCGTTTCAGCCGGGAAACCATCCGCCAGATGGCGGAAAAGTACCTGGCCGAGAACCGCCAGAACCGGGAGAACCTTATGCACTGCGGCGAGGAAATCCGGGGCGTGAAAATGGTGCAGCTTTTTATCAAGGACAGCGAAAGGGGCATCGTGCCGGACGGCTTCCAGGATATTGAGGACGGAAGCCTGTTCGCCGAATTTCACTGCGAGGACGCAGAAATCTGGGAATATATCAAGGCCGGCACACTCCGGGGGTTCAGCCTGGAAGGCATTTTCACGATGGAGAAACTTAACGATAACGATATGAATTTAAGCAAAGTAAAAAGGACTTTGGCCAAGATTGTGGCCAAGTTTACGGAAACGAACACCGACAAAGGCGTTCTCACTTATGAGGGCGACCTGGAAATCGGGAAAGATGTTTACAAGCTGGATGAATCCGGCGAAGTTACGGACGCCGAGGACGGCGAATACAAGACCGAGGACGGCACAACCATCGTGGTAAAGGACAGCAAGGTGGCCGACATAATCAAGCCGGCCGAGAGCACCGAGGAAGCCGCAGAGGAAACCCCGATTGCTGAGCCGGAAGGCGAAATCGCAGACGATGTGGATATTCATAACCTGGCCGCCGAGGTTGAGAGGATCAAGGCCGAGCTGGAACACAAGAAGGAAGAAATTGCCGAGCTGAAAGACAGGGTTTCCGCTCTGGAAGGCAAGGCCGGGGAAACCGAAGAAACACTCGCCAAGATGAGCAAGCTTTCAACCGCCAAGCCGGCACACGAAGAAGTCAAGGACGCCGCCAAGCCGGCAGCGAAGTTCCGCACAGCCCACGAAAATTTCCTGTATGAGCTGAACAAGGCAAGATAATCAACTGAATATAAACTAATTAAATTACAAAAATATGGCATACGATGTTTCTTTATTGCCTGCTTATGTGCAGGAAAACAGGCTGCCGCTTCTGGCTGCTGCCATTATCAACGGCAAGACCATTGAGGTAATCAACCGAATGAGCGGAGTGAAGGGAAAGGCCGCCCTTAACCTGGTAAATGTGGATGCAACCTTCAAGGCTGGCAACGCCTGCGGCTTTGAGGATATAACCGAGGACGCCTTTACCCAGAGGGTTCTGGAAACCTACCTTATCACTTTGGAAAAGGAATGGTGCTGGAAGGACCTTATCGGCAAGTGGAACGAGTACGAATATAGGGTTGTCGCTGGCGACAAGACCCTTGCGTTTGAGGAGTTTTTCCTTACCGAGATAGCCAAGCAGGTGGCCGCCCAGATTGAAGTAATGATCTGGCAGGGCGACACCAATATCAACGCCAACTTCGGCGGCCTTCTGGGCAACCTTTCAACCGAGGTAACCGGCACACCATTGACCGGAGCCGATGACCTGGAAAACATTAACCAGGTTTATATGGCAATCCCTGAAGCCGTACTTGACAAGGCCGTTATTTTCTGCTCCGCCGCTACATTCAGGGGCGTAGTTATGGGCCTGGTCCAGAATAACCTTTACCATTATAATCCGGGTGCTCCGGTGGATGAGGTTATCCTTCCAGGAACAAACACCAGAATAATCAAGGTAAACGGACTTAATAACATAACCGGCTGGGATGACAGCACACGCACATCCTTTGACAATGTTATCGTGGCTGCTGATCCTGAAAACCTTTTCTATGGTTATGACATTGAGGACAGCGAAAGGGCGATGGATATGTGGTACAGCAAGGACAACGATTCTATCCGCCTGAGAATTACCACAAACATTGGTACACAGGTGGCCTTCCCGAACGAGGTAATTGTG
>JAZOXD010000129.1:0-3823 GCA_045659565.1 Eubacteriales bacterium
CCCATGTTTTTGGGTCACTATCCCGAAGCGATTTTGCGGGATTGCCCCGCCTATCGGGAGGCCATGCCCCCCAACTATGAGGAGGAGATCCGCAAGGAGTTTGAAAAGATGGATATGGTGGGGATCAACTATTATTACCCCGGCATTACCTCCTATCAGGAGGATCTGCCCGCCAAATCCACCAAGGTCTCCAGCTTTATTGCCCAAACCAATCAGCGGTTTTCCAGCTATCCTGCGGGGCTTTACGATGCCATGATGTATCTGACCGAGCATTACGACCGCCCGGAAATTTACGTTACTGAAAACGGCCTGGGCGTGCTGGACGAAGGGGATTACGAAAGGAATATCAAGGACGATTACCGGGTCGATTATATCCGGGAGCATCTGCGGATGCTTTCCCGCTGTATCAAGGCCGGCGCCAACGTGAAGGGCTATTATTACTGGTCCCATTTCGATAGCCTGGAATCCCGCTCCGGCTATCGCTGGCGGTTCGGACTGACCTACGTGGATTTCCCCAGCGGAAAGCGGGAGAAAAAGAACAGCTGGTATTATTACCAAAAAATCATCAAAAACGGAAGTGTGGATTAAAACCCAAAAAAACAGCACCCCATCGGGTGCTGTTTTTTTATGCAATTACAATACAACCTACGTTATGGGCGCCGATCCGTCCTTTGATATGGGCGTAGCCGTCGATGATCTCGACCTCTGCATCACGTTCGTTCCAGGCATCGTAATAGGTGGCACCTTGCTGATGGGGTACGACCAGCACGTCGCCGAAATAAGTGTGATGCCCGCGGTTAAAGAGGGTATAGGCGGTGCGGGTCTCGCCGGGGAAGCGGTTGATACACAGCGCCTCGGCGGGGGCATCGATCCACATCTGGGGTTCGTCGCAGGCAAAGCAATCGGCATATTTTTTCTTGGTGAGACAGGATTTTGCCATAAACTGTCCGCCACGGCTTTCCTCCGCATCCCAGAAGGAATCGTAGACCGCCTCTGCATTGCAGAAGGAAGCCTGCAGGGGCTGCCAGGAAAGATAGCGCATGGCCATGGGCAGGATCAGCTGGACGATCTTGGGAAAAGCAAAGCGATAAGCGTCGGTCAGATACCGGCAATAGGTATCGTCGCCGTCGCCGGAACGTAAGCCTTGGGCAATCATATCGTTCACCGCATCCACAATATAATAGGAAATATTGCAGTCGATATAGCGGGCATTTACGTCTGCTGCATAGTATTCACCGTAGAGCACACAATCCTCCGGCATCATCTCCCGCAGCTCCGAGATGAAATCCCGGTCGGTCTTCAGGAGATTGGAGGGTACCGTATGGCCGTGCCCCTCGGCATAACAGCGGTTATCCACCCGTAGAGAGAATTCGTCCACGTAAAGGATGTTCACGCCGGTCTCTTTGTGAACCCGGGGGTACATATCCAATACCCTGCGCCGCCATTCCTTGTTGGCGTGGCACATCCGGAAGGAATCCACGTGGTTCACGTTGGCGGGATCATCCTTGAAGGTATCCTTCATGGTATTGCCGAGCCCCAGGTAGTTGCCTTGCTCGTTTTTGACCAGCAGATGCTTATACTGCTCCAGCTCGGGGTAGGCCTCGCTCAGCAGGGTGGGGTGCAGGTAGAGGGAGATTTCTGCTCCGGTGTTTTCGTGGGCTTTTTCCAGGGCCTCGCGGAAGGCCTGCAGGCCCCCTTCGATATCGTAATCCTCGCCGCCAAAGTTCCCCCAAAGCATATGCTTATATTCCTCGGACCAGGTCCAGCCCCAAAGGTGCAGGATATCCGGCATGGCGCCGTAAAGTTCGGCCTGCTCCCGGAGGATGCGCTCGAACTGATGCTCCTTTTTCTCTTTGTCGTACCAAACGGGGAATTTGGAGATCTCCGGTTTGTCGATATAGTCGGTAATCTCGGCGATCAGCCAGAAGAGGCGGCGGTACCAATCCCGATGCTGACATTTGTAGGGTTTGTACCAGCTGTCCAGCCAGTTTTTGTATTCTGCAAAGGCGGGTTTCCAATCTCCGGCGTGGGAATAGAAGACCGTCTCGGAGCCGTGGAAGGTTTCACCAGGGGCCACTTTCATGTAAATATCCGGGTATTCGATAAAGGCATCGATTCTCCCCTTTTCCTTTTGAAAGCCGTATTTTCGCACGGTCTGCTCCCGCTCTCGGGTGCAAACCGCCAAGCCGCCGCCTTGAGCAGGGCTGAACAGATCGAAAAATTGCAGAGGGTAGGAGGGGGCGGATTCTTCGTAAAAGAAGCAGGTCTCATTGCTCTCCAGGTTCTGATATTTGGGCAGGAAGTACCAGCTGTCCTGCCCGCTTGCAAACTGCAGGCCGTTCAGGGCGGGGAACAAAATCCCGCAGGAGCAGGGCTCCTTACCGGTATTTTCTGCTGTCATCTGCAGGGTAAATCCGTCGGTATGGGTGGGGGCGAAGGTTACGGTGATCAAAAGCTTCCCCCAGCCGTAGGTGATACGGGTTTTATCGGTGACGGAGATGCTCTTTCGTTCAAAGGTTTCGATCATTTCTTCGCCGTTCCGCACCTTTAAAAGAGCGCCGCCAAACTGCATTTTTTCGGCAAAGGCGTTTTCTGCCCCGACCACTTTTAACCCCTCTTTGGTATCCAAAGTCAAGGCCATTCCGCCGTTTTTCAGGGTCAAAAGATCACCGGTCAGGGTCATTCCCGGATGGTGGTCAAAGGCTTTTTCCGCTACCCTGCGGGTGGTGGGAAAGGGGTCTGCTACCCGGCGGGGCGCGGATTCGTTGACGGTTAGGGCGCAAAGGGAAAGATCGGTATCTAAAATGCGATTTTCAAAGGAGATGCTCTCTACCTGGCCATCGGCCCAAACGCCGTAGAGGCCCACCCGACCGGAGACCACGTGCCGTCCGCTCTCCAGGGAGACGGGGAAGCATTCGTCCTCCCGTCCGTCGGTATATTTGATGATAACGGCAAACCGCTCGATATCTGAAGCGACCAGGGGCATCATCACCGGCTTTTTCACAGTCCCGCCCAAAATGGCGCTTTGCATTTTGCGGAAGGCGCAACGCTCGGTACCGGTGCCGTCCATCACCAGGGCAAAATAGAACTCTTTTGCATACCCTCCAATGGGCACGGTAAAACGACTTTCTCTGCTTTCGGGGCGGCAATCCCGCCGCTTGGCGGGGACACCGAAATTGGAGATCATATCTTCGTTGGAGTCCGGCCCCGGGCAGGGACGGATCATTTTTTCGGCAAAATCAAAGGGGAGCCCTAAAATCCCGCAGTTTCCGGCGGGGAGTTTTCCACCGTCGGTAGTGCCGAAATCCTCGGGCAGGGCGCTGTTGCAAAGGGGGCGCAGATCCACGGTGCGATAGCCTTCCTCCGGCGCTTCTGTTAATGTGAACCGCGGGGGCAGTTCCCGGGCGGTGCAGGTATAAAATTCTAAAATTTCAAATTCTGCCCGGGGTGCTTTGCGGGGAAGCCGCAGGGTGAAGCAATCATAATGGTCTCGCTCGCAGGGTACAGTCACCAGATGGGGATAGCCATCAAAGATCATATCATTGGCCAGGATCAGGGGAACCTTTTCTTCTCCCCGAAGACCGATTACCAAAGGCTGGGTCTCGGTGGTGGTGCGATAGATATCCAGGGCCCGATATCGCAGAACCAGATAATCCTCTGTATCTGCCGACTCTGCGCTTTGCAGAGTATAGCTGCAGGTATCCAGCCCCTTGCCCAAAAGTTCAAAGCGGTTTCCTTCTGCGTGAACAGAGTCGGTTGTTTTGAATTTGTAGTTAGAAAAAGATCTCATTTTGAACCCCCTTTTTATGTTTCTACCTTAAAG
>JAZOXD010000130.1:0-1774 GCA_045659565.1 Eubacteriales bacterium
CCGCTTGGCCTCCGACTTCCCTCCCCGGAGCAGATTGCCCAAACCCCCAAAAACGTGGAACTGGTATTTTGGGATTATTATAAAAAGACCAAGGAATGGTATAGCACCATTCTGAGCCACCATGAACTGTTCCCCAATAAATTAGCCTTCGGCGGTGGCATCTGGACCTGGGACGGCCTGATGCCCAACCTGGACTATACGATGAAAACCATGAAGCCGGCCATGGAAGCCTGCCTGGAACACCAGGTTAAAACGGTGATCATCACCCTTTGGGTCAGCGGCCAGAACGGTGCCGATTACGGTCAGGCTATGGCAGGGTTGCCTATTTTCTCGGAATATTGCTATAAGGGCGAAGCCTGCACCGAGGCGGATATCTTCGCCGCCAGCAAACATCTGACCGGCGTGGACGAAGCGTTGTTCCATGCCCTCTCCGATATCTATCTGGATCAGCCCAGATCGGCTGTCAGCCTTGCAAAGGGCTTTATCTACGGTCATCCCCTGCAAAACCTGATGCACTATGATATCGATTACCCCGCCGCCATCGAAATCTTCCAAAAAGCACTGGACACCATCGAAGCCCACACCGATTATGAGCATCGGGAATTTTTTGTTCTGCTCTATCGGATCGCCATTGCAAAGGCTACTCTGTACGGTTATCTGCAGACCGCCTATAAGAAGGGAGATCGGGCCTTTTTGGAAAAGACCGCCCGGGAAATTCTGCCCCAAATCGAGGCGGATTTCGATACCTTCTATCCCCTCTTTAAGAAACTGTGGTTACGGGATTATAAGGCCTTTGGCCTGGATTATTATCTGGTTGACCTGGGTGGTGCCCGCCTACAGGCTCAATACGCCCGGGAAACCATTGAAGACTACCTGGCGGAAAAAATCAACCAGATTGAAGAACTGGAGCCGGAGATCCTCAGCGGGCTGAACATTCGCAACCGCGGCGTTATCAGCTATATGAGTAAATTTAGATAAGGAGAAAACTATGGAGCTGAACAAAACCTCTTTAGATACCCTTTGCAGCGCCCTGGCCTATGCCATCGGGATCGATGCCCCCAAGGAAGCCGCCCCCAAGAACGAAACCCTGACCACCTATCTGGACGAAAAGCTGGGCGACCAAAAGGCCGACCGCATCTTTATGTATAACCCGGATGCCATCGGCCAATGGATTTATGAAAAATATCCCCACTTCTTAAAGGAAGCGGAAGCCGCCACCGAACTGAAGGTGCCCTTCCAGACGGTGATGCCCTCTGTTACACCCGTATGCTTCGGCACAATGTATACAGGGGTACAACCCGCCGTGCACGGCATTCGCAAATATGAAAAGCCCGTGTTGACCCAGGACACACTGTTCGACGCCTTACTGCGGGCAGGAAAAAAGGTAGCCATTCTGGCCCAGCCCACCTGCAGTATCGGCATGATCTTTTTGGAGCGGGAGCTGGATTACTTCCTCTTGAAAACCTATGAAGAGATCAACGCCAAGGCGGCAGAACTGATTTTGAAGGATGAATATGACGTGATCGTGGTTTACAACGGCAACTACGATAGCACCATGCATAAAAAAGGCCCCGAAAGCCCCGAGGCTTTAGGGGAACTGCGGTGTAATTCCCGCACCTTTGCCAGCTTTGAAAAAATGATTGCCGAGCATTGGCAAAACCACCGCACCCTGTTGGGCTTTGCCATGGACCACGGTTGCCACGAGATTGACGATAACTGCGGTTCTCACGGCCTGGATATGCCCGAAGATCTGAACATTGTACATTTCTATAAA
>JAZOXD010000131.1:0-1581 GCA_045659565.1 Eubacteriales bacterium
AACGATGTCAAGAGCAACCAATATTATTATAAGGCTGTTCTTTGGGCAGTGGAGAATGGTATTACTACCGGTACTTCTGGCACCACATTTGGACCCGATGCCGCTTGCACCAGAGGGCAGATCGTGACATTCCTCTATCGGCATTATACCTAACATTCATAAGGATTAACTCCAGAAGATAGTTTTATCGTTCGAGTTTTCTTGTAATACAAAGTCCAGCTAAGTTTAAGCCGACCGTTTCGATCTAAACAGGCCGCTTTTTAAAACATCAAATCGGATAACAAAACAAATATGATCTTCCTGAAATCACAAATACTAACATCACGCTTTGAATTTAAAAGAGGAAACACAGCGAACGGTTCTATGATTGATTTGTTGGCTCTATCCTAACACACCGGTGAGCGGCAGCCCCATCCTGCAAAACGGCAAGATCATCGGCGCCGTCACCCACGTGCTGGTCTCCGACCCCACCGCTCGTCGCCATGCGGCCTTGGCGATTCATTTCGCCAATTCTTGGCGAAAGGGAACCGTTGAGACCGACTGCCTCCTCTTGCCCCACAAAACCTCATGGTTTTGCGGGGTCCCCGAAAAGGGCATTTTCATTGAAAATATGCTCTCGGTAGCAGAATAGAAAAAGCAGGTCATATGACCTGCTTTTTATCTGTTTTCCCGGATCCATTCCAAAAGTTCTTCATATCCCATCGTGCCGCCGGCAATCGCAAGCCCCACCCGGGCGACTTCTTCTTCGGTAGGATCAATGGGAACTCCGTTGATCTCCATAAAGGTCAGAAGCACATACATGCCGATCCGTTTATTACCATCCACAAAAGCGTGGTTGGAAATCAACGAATAACCCAACTTTGCCCCCTTTTCTTCCTTGGTGGGATACAATTCTTCCCCGCCAAAGGTAGCAAAGGCGGATTCCAATGCGCTTTCCAGAAGCCCGATATCACGGATGTTGGGATCGCCGCCGGTTTCGGCGGTGATCAACTGGTGCAGCAACAGCACCTTTTCTCTGCTGAACTTGATCATTTTGCCAACTCCTCAAAGGCGCTGCGATATTTCTTCAGGATCCTCGCCGCCACAAAGTTGATTTTTTCTTCTTCTGTCATTTCAATGGTTGTATCCTGCTCCAAATCCACCAACTTATACTTGGGTCTATTGTTCTTAAAAATATAAAGTTCTCCGCTCTTTTCCACCATGCGAGCAATTTTGGAAAAATTCTGATTCGCTTCTGAAATGGATACGATCTGATTACTATTAAATTTCATGCTTTCGCCTCCTTTATACCATTAGTATATATAAATTTTAGGATATTGTCAACCTAAAATTCGAGGAAAATGTTGGTTCTAACTTGACACACCGGTGAGCGGCAGCGAAATGAAAAAATAACAGGGGTGTTTTACCCCTGTTATTTTTTTAACATTGATGATATAATAAAGTTGATACTGTCGGATTTGATAGGAGAAGGGGAAAATATGAAAATTAATATGAAAGAAATGTCTTATGAAGAAGTGCTGAAATTACCGAGGCTTCGGCATAAGACTCCATTGAAACCGCAAATGTGGTTGGCTACCATTG
>JAZOXD010000132.1:0-4583 GCA_045659565.1 Eubacteriales bacterium
CGGGGAAGGTTGTTAGTTTACGGGGCATATCAAACACGCAATGGCGGGTGTAGATACGGCTTTTTACCCCGCAAAGCCAGGCGGCCAGTTTGCCGCTGAAAGCGGAGTGGGTATGAACGATATCCGGTTTTTCTTCTTTAATGATGCGGCAATATTCCTTCAGGGCTTTTGGATCCCAGGAACGGTCGCGGCCGTATTTGGTTTGAATCACCCGATAGCCTTCGGCCTCTACCAAGGGCACCAGGGCGCCCCCTTCGGGAATCAGCACCACCACTTCGAATCGGGTGCGGTCGAAACATTTCAGGCAGTGCAACAACACACGCCCCGCCCCGCCAAAGTTGGAATCGGTCATGATATTCAAAACTTTAATCATTTGAAACTCCTCACAGTAATTCCGCCAATTTTTCAATATCTTCCTTACGGGTGGCCCAGCCTGTGGCGAAGCGCACCACGTCGTGGTTTTCGTCGTAGGGTTCCCAAAAACTGAAGGCCACCGATTGTTCCAGTTCCCGCAGTTTGGTTTTTGCCACAATGGGGAACTGTTGGTTGGTGGGAGACTCCATACGGAAGGAATAGCCCTTTTCCGTAAAAAGTTTTTTCAGTTCTTCGGCGCATTCGATAGCGTGGCGGCCCAGTTCAAAGTAAAGGCCGTCGGTAAACAGGGTATCAAACTGAATGCCCAACAACCGCCGTTTGGCCAGAAGGGCCCCGTGCTGTTTCACCGAGGTGAAGAAGAAACGGGGCGCGCCCTTGGGGAACACCACGGCTTCCCCGCAAAGGGCTCCGTCTTTGGTGCCGCCGATATAGAAAGCATCGCACAGTTCTGCAATCAGGGGCAGATCTACGTCGGTATCCTTACTCATCAGGCCGTAGCCCAGGCGGGCGCCATCCAGATAAAGGGACATTTTATACTGCCTGCAAATCGCCGAAAGAGCCTTCAGCTCCTCCGCCGTATAAAGTGTACCGTATTCGGTGGGATGGGAAACATACACCATCCCCGGCTGAACGATATGGTGATGGAAGGGATCGGCATAATAGGTTTCCAGATAGGCTTCCACTTCAGAAGCCTTTAATTTACCCTGATGCTGGGGCAGGGTGAGCACCTTATGGCGGGTATATTCAATGGCCCCGGCTTCGTGATCCACCACGTGGCCCGTTTGGGCGGAAATTACACCCTGGGTGGTGTGCAACAGGGCATCGATCACCACTGCGTTGGTCTGGGTGCCCCCCATGAGAAATTCCACGTCTGCCCCCGGGCAATTACAGGCGGCGCGTATCTTTTCCCGGGCGCTTTGGCAATAGGGATCGTTGCCATAGCCGCTGGCCTTTTCAAAATTGGTTTCTGACAATCGTTCCAGAATGCGGGGATGGGCCCCTTCAATATAATCATTTTCAAACGAAAGCATTCTTTTTACCTCCATTGATATCCACCGTGACCATCCGTCATCAGCATCTTTTGATAAAAACAGGTAAGCGCTTTGATCAACGCTTCGGTATCCGCAGCACCGGCGGTTTCATAGCAGGAATGCATTGCCAACTGGGGCAGGCCGATATCGATGCAGTTTACTGCCACCCGAGTGGTTGCAATACTGCCCAGAGTGGAACCCCCGGCCAGATCGGCCCGGTTGGCATAAAGCTGGTAAGCCACACCGGCCTCTTGACAAATCAACCGGAACAGGCCATCGGACACCGCATCGGTGGTATATTTTTGATTGGCATTATATTTGATTACAATACCCTTATTCAATTCCACAGTATGATTTTTATCCGCATATTCCGGATGGTTGGGATGAAGGGCGTGGGCATTATCGCAAGAAATCATCAGGCTATGGCTCAAAAGACGACGATATTCCGCCCCATCGATCCCAAGGCCCTTGCAAATCCGCAACAGCGTATCGCTCAACAAGGTGGAAGCGGCGCCTTGCTTGGTTTCGCTGCCCACCTCCTCGTTATCAAAGAGGCCGTAAACCTGCACTGCCTCTCCCCTTCCGGCCTGTAAAAAGGCTTTCAGGCCGCCGAAGGCGCATTGCAGATCGTCCAGCCGGGGTGCGGCAATGAGGTTGTTCCATTGGGTTGCGGGTTGGGGATTATAAATATAAAGATCGGCGGTCAGCAGATCTTCCTCCTTCACGCCGGCGGCCTTGGCCACCTGTTGGCGGAAGGTTTCAGGCGCCAAACCTTCCCCATAAAGGGGCAAAAGATCCACCGCCGGATTATAAGAAGCATTTTCATTGGCGCTGCGGTTCATATGGATGGCCACCGAAGGAATCAGGGCGCAAACACCCAGATCAATATTTTTCACCCGCAAGCCCTGATCGGCACGGAACGTAACCCGCCCGGCCACGCCCAGGGGACGATCCATCCAGGGCGCCGCCAGCATTCCGCCATACTTTTCGGTGGAAAGCCGCAAGCACCCCTTCTCGCCCAGAATGGCATTATCCTTTACCTTAAAGCAGGGGCTATCGCTATGGGCGGCAGAGATCATAAATCCCTTGGGAGCATCCTGCGGCAAGCGGAACGCGATCAGGGAGGAGCCGTTACGGCTCGTATAATAGCCCTTACCGGCCTCAACGCTCCATTCCTCCCCTTCCGGCAGGTAGCAAAACCCTTCTTTTTCCAGCATTTCCGCCGTTTTTTCCACTGCGTGGAACGGAGTGAGTGCGGCAGCAATATAATTGAATAATTCTTGATTGATCATCGTATTTTCACCCCTTATTTAAAGAAATCGTATATACCGACAGCAAAGACCACAAAGATCAGAACCGGCAACACATAGGTCAGATAGCCCCGCATCCAATCGGCAACCTTCAGGCCCTTGCCTGCATTGGCCTCTGCCTTGAATTTTTTCCAGCCCCAACCCATTTTTTGGGTACAGAAGATCAGCATAATCAAAGAACCCAGAGGCAAAATGATATTGCTCACCAGGAAATCCTCCAGGGTCTGCACATTACTGCCCGCACCGAAGGGCTGGAAGCCGCTCCAGAGGTTAAAGCCCAATGCGCAGGGCATCGCCAACACCGCCAGCACCAGGGCGGTGATCCAGCAGCCCTTTTTACGACTCCAGTTAAAGAGGTCACAGAAGGAGGCCAGAATACATTCGTACACCGCAAAAACGGTGGAGAGGGCCGCAAAGCTCATAAAGAGGAAGAACAGTGAACCGATGATCCGCCCGCCCTGTAGCCCGTTAAAGGCGGTGGACAGGGTAATGAACAACAGATCCGGACCGCTGTCCACCTGGATGCCAAAGGCAGAGCAGGTGGGGAAGATGATCAGGCCGGCACAAAGGGCCACAGTGGTGTCCAAAGCCCCCACGTTCACGGCCTCGCCCAAAAGGGCCCGATCCTTATTCAGGTAACTGCCGAAGATGGCCATAGAGCCCATCCCGATACTCAAGGTGAAAAAGGCCTGATTCATCGCATTCACGATCACCTTAGCAATGCCCACTTCCTTCATTTTAGCCAGATCCGGTTTCAGATAGAAGGCCAGACCCTCTGCCCCGCCGGGTTGCAGGCAGGAATAGATCGCCAAAAAGGCCATCAGCAGCAACAAAGCGCCCATCATATATTTGGTGATACGCTCCAGGCCTCCCTGCAGACTGAAGGAACAGATCAGGGCCCCCAACAGAATTACAAACAAGGTAAGGCACACCATCAACACCGGATCCCCGGTGAAGGCTTTAAAGGCAGCGGCATTGCCGGCTTTATCCAGCCCGGCAAATTTGCCGGTGGTCATAGCATAGCAATAATAAAGCATCCAGCCGGCCACGCAGGTATAATACATCATCAAAATGATACACCCAATGGTGGAAACCACGCCGTGAAAATGCCATTTACTGCCCTTGGGCTCCAACTGTTGGTACATTTTAGCAGGGCTCTTTTGCGCCGCCCGACCGATGGCAAATTCCATTGTCAAAACCGGAATCCCGATCACCGCCAGACAGACCAAATAGATCAAAACAAAGATCCCGCCGCCGTTTTGCCCCACCAGCCAGGGAAACTTCCAGACATTCCCCAGCCCCACAGCGCATCCAACACTCAATAAAATAAAGCCCAACCGGCTTCCTAACCGTTCCCGTTGCATAATTTCCTCCAAAAATCTAATTGGAATTATTATACTAAATTATTCATATAAATTCAAGGCTTTTATCGTTTGGCGAGGTGTATGCACATTTTAGCCAATCTATCCAACGGTTTCCGACAATTTTTAGTGGTTTTTTCATAGAATTCGGCTTGACGAAGTACACAAAAGATGGTAGAATAATGTTGCTCGATCACAAAATATTGTGTTTTTAATGATAACAACCAAAAAACCCTCCGACCAATCCCCTTAAAAACGGCTTGGTTGCTGGGTTTTATTGTTCTATAAAACCGGAGAACAAGAGTAATCCTAAAGGAGGACCAAAATATGAAAGACGCTTGGAGAGGCTTTACCGCCGGCAAATGGTCAGACGAAATTGACGTGCGCAGTTTCATCCATAAAAACTACACCCCCTATTATGGCGGCCCGGATTTTCTGGAAGGCCCCACCCAGGATACCCTGGGTGTTTGGGATCAGGTCAGTGAACTGAAAAAGCAGGAGATGGG
>JAZOXD010000133.1:0-2448 GCA_045659565.1 Eubacteriales bacterium
TTGCTGACGGCCCTGCGGGAATAAACGCCCTCCCGCAGGGCTGATTTATTTATGATCAAAAGGGGTAAAATCGAAAAGATTTCACAAAGTGTTTAAAAAAAGACACATAAGATAGTATGAAAATTTTCAAATTTATATTAAAATAGATACGTATGATGGTGAATTATCACCAAATTATGTTGTCAATTTATTTTTTGAGGAGGAACTGTTTATGTTCACAAAGAAAACACGGGCATTATCTGCTCTGTTGACTGTCTGCATGCTGATCAGTATGCTGGCTTGCTTTGTGGTTCCTGCATCTGCTGCGGTGTATACGCCGTACGTGGAAGGGGAACTTTACAGCGCAACCGGTCTTACTGACGTTTCGGCATTAAACGACATCAAAGACGGCCTGAAAACGGATGTAACCGCTTATAAGGTTACCGATCGCGCCGGCTTGGAAAAAATGGATGCGTTGGTTTGTGCAGGAACCACCTTGGATGGGATAACCATTTCCTTTGCTAATGATATTGATATGGAATGGGAAAATTTCCAAGGGATTGGTACCGGGGGCACCAATTCAAACAAGTTGTTTTCCGGCACGTTGGACGGGAACGGGTTTGTAATTAAGAACCTGTTGATCAGCCGCCCCGAATCCAACTGTGTTGGCTTGTTCGGCACCATGAGTGGCGGTGAGATCCGCAACTTGGGGATCGCCAGCGGTTTGATCGTTGGCCATAAGTGGGTGTCTTCCTTCTGTGGATACGGCGAATCCGTATCGAAGGATGCGACCACTGCCAACAAAGTTTATAACTGTTGGTCTGCGGCCACCGTTCGTACCGGCGGCGGCGATAGCGGCGCTTTTGTGGGTAAGTTCGGCGATCAGTCCGGGGTTACCAACGAATTGGTTAACTGCTATCAGTTAGGCTTATTCATCGGCACCGCTTACGGCGGTATGTTGTATGGCGATAATAACAGCAACTCCCTGGTTAATGCCAAGAACTCTTATAACTACGGTATTGAAGCTTTGGATAATTGTCAACTTAAGCAGACACCCTACTCTGCTTTTGGCCGTGCACGGAATATCAGTTATGGTACTTTCTCCAACAATGCTTACGTGGCTCAGCCCACCGGCTATCGGTCCTTCTATGAGGCACAGAAAGCCGGAGTGACCGACGGTGGCGTTACCGAAGAAAAGAACGATCAGGCTGTTGAATACCCCGTTGTAAACTTTGGCGCAAACGCAATTGAACGGCTGAACACCAATATTGAAACCGTTGCCGTTCCCACCGGATACACCGTAAAGTATTCCTTGATCGACGGCGTAAATTACCCTGTATTAACCTATTACCAAGGTGAAACCCCCGTTATTCGCCGTGTGGCTCATACCACCGATATTACCTATGCGGGTGAAGACGGGAAGGCAACCTGTTCCTTCCTGGAAAATTCCGAAGTGCTTTCGAATTGGTATAATACGGTAAATGCCGCCCAGAATTATCATAACAATGGGGCTCAATTGGGGAACGTGCAGATCAAAACCGCAGCGGACCTGTTGGCGCTGCCATTGATCGTTTCTTCTATTGAAATGAATAAAGATAATGGTGGTACCTCTGAATATAATATTGATCGCTTCGGTTTGACCGGTGTGACCTTGATGAACGACATCGACATGAACGAACTGGGGATGTTCGAAGATGAAAACGGTGTTTGCGGGTTGAACTCTTTCGTATCCTTTGGCTCCTACTACGGAACTAATGATACCACTTCCACCGGTGGCACCTTTGATAAGCCCTTCGACGGAAATAACCACGTGATCAAGAACTGGCGCGCCTATTATTATGCCAATGGTGCTTATGATCTTTGCGGCGGTTTGTTCGCAACTCTTGATGCTCCTGTGAAAGATTTGGGGCTGGAGAATATGGTTGTGCAATATGACGTGGGCACGGGTGTTACGGATACTAAAAAGCATACCCGCCACGGTATGTTGGCCGGTAAGATTCAGAAAACAGGCAGCAAATCTACCAACACTGCCGTTATCACCAACTGCTGGGTAACCGGCGATATGATTGTTCATGCAAACAGTGGTAACAACAGTTTGTGGGCAACTCATCCGGCCGCTTTGGTTTCTGCCAACAACGGAACCGGCGGTAACGTAATCAATTCCTGGTGCGACGTGGATGTGGAATACCAAGACTACACCAAAGCAACCGCATATGGTTATGGTGTTGGCAGTGCCACCAAAAACAATGTTTATTACTTCGCTGATGCCGATGATAAGACCACCGGTAGTATTGACGGCCAAACCCGGATTGACGACGTAACTGTTGAGAAGGCCGCTTGGTTACTGAACCAAGAGGGTTTGAAGTTGTCTTTTTTTGCTTTTCCATAGTTATAGCTCTCTATATTTTTTCAAAAGTTCTAAAGCTAAAAGATATTCCCTTTCTGTAGGTCTACTAACAACGTTCTTCT
>JAZOXD010000134.1:0-6596 GCA_045659565.1 Eubacteriales bacterium
ATACCCTTCTCTGCACATTTGTCTAAAGGAATATTGTTTACACCTGCACCGGCTCTTGCAACAGCCAGCAGAGAAGCAGGTAATTCCATTTCATGCAGAGAGGCAGAGCGCACCAACATTCCAACCGGTGCATCCATCACATCGGCAATTTCATATTTATCATCAAAGCCGTCTAAACCGACTTTTGCAATCTTATTGATCGTTTGAATTTTCATTTCTATTCACCTTATTTATTTTCTTCTTCGAACTTTTTCATAAAGTTGACCAAAGCTTCAACCCCTTCGTAGGGCATGGCATTGTAGATACTTGCACGCATACCGCCAACAGAACGATGACCTTTGATGTTAACAAAACCATTCTTGGTGCATTCGGCAATGAACTTCTTATCCAACTCTTCATCGCCGGTTACAAAGGGAATGTTCATCAGGGAGCGGGAATCGCCCATAACGGTGGGATGGAACATTTCGGACTGATCCAAGAAATCATAAAGAAGTTTTGCTTTCTTTACGTTGATCTTGTTCAGCTCTTTAATACCGCCCAACTCTTTGATCCACTCAAGCACCAGCTTCAGCACGTAGATTGCATAGGTGGGAGGGGTATTAAACATAGAGTCATTCTCGGAGTGGGTCTTGTACGCAAACATGGTGGGGGTAATATCCTGGGGTTCCCCGATCAAATCCTCACGGATGATCACAACCGTCAACCCGGCAGGGCCCATATTTTTCTGGGCTCCGGCGTAGATTACGCCATATTTGGAAACATCAACCTCTTCGCTCAGAATGGAAGAAGACATATCGGCCACCAAAGGAACATTACCGGTTTCGGGCAATTTATAATACTTTGTGCCGTAGATGGTGTTATTATAGCAAATATGAACATAATCGGCTTCGGGATCCAAATCAAGCCCGTCAACCTCGGGAATATAAGAGAATGTTTTGTCTTCGCTGGAGGCAACGGCACGACAAGTACCGTAACGAGCGCCTTCCTTATAAGCTTTCTTGGCCCATTGACCTGTGATCAGATAATCGGCCTTCTTATTTTTTGTCATCAAGTTCAGCGGAATCATTGCAAATTGGCTGGATGCACCACCCTGCAAAAACAGAACTTTATAATTATCGGGAATTGCGAGAACCTCGCGCAACAAACTTTCCGCTGAGGCAATGATGGCACCGTATTCCTTAGAACGGTGGCTCATTTCCATAACAGACTGGCCTGAACTGCCGTATTCTGTCATTTCACTGGCTGCCTTCTCAAGAACCTTGAGGGGGAGCATGGACGGTCCGGCGGAAAAATTGTAAACTCGCATAGTAAGCACCTAACTTTCTGAATAAAATTAAAATTGTATCTATTATAGAACCGAAAAATAGAAATGTCAACCACTTTTTGTACAATAATCTCTTGATAATTGATTGTTGATATGGTATAATTTACAAAAAACTTTTGCTAATTAATTTCCAAATTATGCATATTTGTGAAAAGGAGACAAAAATGAAACTATCTGAGGTAAAAAAATTGCTGGATGCAAAGGTTCTTTGCGGTGAGGATGAACTGGAAACGGAGGTAAAAAGCGCCTGTGGCTCCGATATGATGAGTGATGTATTGGCGTTTGTGAAGGACCAAAGCATCCTTTTGACCGGGTTAATTAATGCACAAACCATACGTACTGCTCAGATGATGGATATGAAATGTGTGGTTTTCGTGCGAGGGAAGACACCGGATCAATCAGTGGTTGATTTGGCTGATGCCAACGGAATTGCTGTTATGGCAACGGATTATCGGATGTATACCGCATGTGGTCTACTTTATGCCCATGGATTATACAGCGAAGGAGTTGACAAGGTATAATGGAACCGATCATTTTAAAATATAATGTTAGCGATGAAGATTTCAGTACCGCTGGTGAGGCTTCGGCTTCTGTTAAGAAAACCTTGAAGCAGCTTGGTTTTTCTCCGGATGTTGTTCGACGGGTTTCAATTGCGATGTATGAAGGCGAGATCAATATGGTGATTCACGCCGATGGAGGAACCGCAACAGTCGAAATCAACCAACAGTCGATTGTTATCGTTTTGGCTGACCGTGGACCCGGTATCAAAGATATTAATCTTGCAATGCAAGAAGGTTATTCAACCGCCCCTGATGAGGTGCGCAATCTTGGCTTTGGCGCCGGTATGGGGCTTCCTAATATTAAGCGTTATTCCGATGATCTTAAGATTGAAACAGAATTAGGTGTTGGAACCACCTTGACTATAAGAATCGATACTTAAAAGGAGGATGAGAATGGATTATTTTCATTCTGTAACTCTGGATGCATCAAAATGCAAAGGCTGCATAAATTGTGTTAAACGTTGCCCAACCGAGGCTATTCGGGTAAAAGATGGGAAGGCAATGATCATTAAGGAACGGTGTATCGATTGTGGCGAATGTATTCGTGTTTGCCCCCATCATGCAAAAAAGGCTGTCTTTGATAAATTGACGATGCTGAAGGATTTTGAATACAAAGTGGCGCTGCCGGCTCCTTCGTTATATGGCCAGTTTAATAATTTGGATAATATAGATTATGTTTTGAACGGCCTTTTGGATATCGGTTTTGACGATATTTTTGAGGTTGCCCGAGGCGCGGAATTGGTGTCGGAATTCACCAGGAAGTATGTGGATGATGCTAATTCTAAAAAACCAGTGATTTCAACCGCTTGTCCGGCTATTGTTCGATTGATTCGGGTTCGATTTCCTAAATTAATTCCGCATTTGTTACCGGTTCGTGCACCGGTGGAAATTGCAGCAGATATCGCCCGAAAAGAGGCGATGGAGAAAACCGGGCTTCCCTCAGAAAAGATCGGTGTTTTCTTCATTTCTCCATGCCCTGCAAAGGTCACGTCAATGCGTCAGCCCTTGGGGGTAGATAGCTGTGCAATAGATGGCGTTTTGGCAATATCCGATGTTTACAAGCCTCTTCTTTCTGCTATGAATAAGATTACTGATCCAAAAGCATTGAACGAGTGCGGTCTTACGGGAATTTCTTGGTCTTATACCGGCGGGGAAGCAACGGCATTGCTTCGAAAACGTTATTTGGCGGCCGATGGTATGGAGGCAGTTACAAAAATTCTGGAAGAGATTGAGGATGAAAAACTTCGTGATCTTGATTTCGTTGAATTAGGCGCTTGTGTTTCCGGTTGTGTCGGCGGGTGCCTGACGATTCAAAATCCCTATGTTGCCAAAACAAAGGTTCGGGAGTTGAGAAAATATATGCCGATTTCCTGCAACCGTGCGAAGGATTACTCCTTATCTGATGATGATTTTCTTTGGAATACCGAAATTAAATATGATCCTGTTATGCAGCTGGCACCGGATCTTTTGCAGGCGATGATGAAAATGCAGGAAACTCAAAAGATCGAAGAGAAGTTGCCCGGCATCGATTGCTCTGCCTGCGGTTCGCCTTCTTGCCATGCTTTTGCAGAAGATGTTGTTGTTGGTAGAGCTAAAATGTCGGATTGTCTGATCAATCTAAAAAATCAACTTGAGGATATTATGGGAAAATGAAAATAACAGACTTAGCAGAGATTTGCGGATTTGAAAAATTGAATGATGTTTCCGATGCCCAAGAAGTAGAGGGTGCATATTGCTGCGATCTGCTTTCCTGGGTGATCGGTCGGGCAGGGGAGAGGGATGCCTTGATCACCGTTATGACTAATCAGAATGTGGTTGCGGTGGCTGTAATGGCAGATTTGCCTTGCATTATTTTGACAGAAGGGGTTCATCCCGAAGCCCGTGTTATAGAAAAGGCAACGGAAAACAAGATTCCTGTTCTTCGCTCTCAAAACACTACATATGAAACGGCGGTAAAAGTTCATGAAGCTCTGCAAGGTGCAACGAAATGACTGTTCGTTATGATTTACACATTCATTCTGCCCTTTCACCCTGCGGAGATCCAGATATGACACCGAATAATATTGTGAACATGGCAATGATCTGCGGCTTGGATATGATTGCGGTTGCCGATCACAATACAACCGGAAATATCGAGGCAGTTATGAGTGTGGGGGAGCGAGCAGGAATCACGGTTGTTCCGGCTATGGAATTGGAAACAGCAGAAGAAATCCACGTTCTCTGCTTGTTTCCGACTGCTGAAAAAGCAAGGGCTTTTGACCGGGAGGTGGTCAAACCGTCGTTGCCACCGGTGGAAAATGATGTTAAGATCTTCGGCAACCAGTTTTTGATGGACGAAGAGGATCGAATTATCGGTGAGGAAACACGTTATCTGTTAAATGCTACTGAAATATCGATCGACGATCTTCCGACACTGATTCAAAAATATAATGGAGTTGCAGTTCCGGCTCATATTGACAAATCAACTAAAAGCTTGGTTGGCAACTTCGGTATGGTAGGGGAGTATATGGGGTTTAGTTCCTTTGAACTTTCTCGGAATTTACCGGAAGGGTTTATTGACGCAACGCCTGGTTTGGGAAGCCGTTCTTATCGCTATATTCACAATTCAGATGCCCATTATCTGCAGGATATCGGAGAGCACTCTGGCGATAATTTGTTGGATTTGACGAAAAACGCCCCGGAAGACCTGATAAAATTCTTGAGCTTTAGAGAAAATGTAAAAAAATAAAATTTTTTAAAAAAATATAGCATTTATCTAATATTTATGTTAAAATTTATATGTTTGGACTAATACTTTTTAAGTATTCAAATATGAAGGAGGATAAAAAATGAGCAACAAAAACCCTGTTCCCTTTAAAGGAACAAAAGAGCAAGAAGAGCAGCTTCTGGCTGTGATTGCCAAGCATAAGGATCAAGACGGTCCTTTGATGCCCGTTCTTCAGGAGGCTCAGGAAATCTATGGCTACCTGCCCATCGAAGTTCAGAAGATTATTTCCGAAGGTCTTGATATTCCTTTGGAGAAAATTTATGGCGTTGTTACTTTCTACGCTCAGTTCTCTCTGGCACCTAAGGGCAGATACAAGATTGCTGTATGCCTGGGTACCGCCTGCTATGTAAAAGGTTCCGGCGATATCATCAATAAGATCAAAGAGATCATCGGTATTGATGTTGGTGAATGCACTTCTGATGGTAAGTTCTCTTTAGAGGCTACCCGCTGTATCGGTGCTTGCGGTCTGGCTCCCGTTTTGACAATAAACGATGACGTATATGGCCGTTTGGTTGTCGGCGATGTTGCTGATGTTCTGAAAAAGTACATCGATATGGACTAAGTCCATGAAGGAATTATCCCTCAATATTTTAGACATAACGAATAATTCTATCAAAGCAAAAGCTGATAAGATCGAAATTACAGTAACCGAAAGCCGTGCCGCTAATGAGATTCGCATCTCTATCAAAGATAACGGTTGCGGAATGGACGATGAGTTTCTTGCCCGGGTTACCGATCCTTTTGTGACCACTCGAACCACCCGTAAGGTTGGGCTTGGTATCCCACTCTTTAAACAAAGTGCTGAGGATGCCGGCGGAAGCTTCTCCATTCAATCCCAGGTAGGGGTTGGAACAGAAACAGCGGCCACTTATCAAATGGATCATCTGGATCGCCCCCCAATTGGCGATATGAGCAGCACAATGATCAGTTTGATCCAGGCGAATGATCAGATACGTTTTATATATACTCATAAAACTGATCTTGGAACGTTCGTTTTGGATACCAATGATTTGCAGGCGCAGCTGGATGATATTCCGCTGTCTTCTCCGGAAATTTTGATCTGGATTGGCGAATACATCAATGAGAACTTAAACGAAATACAAGGAGGAAAAATCTAAATGAAATCTTTAGCTGAATTGCAGGCTATCAAAGAAAAAATGCAGAATAAAGTAAATCTGCGCACCAACGATAGCGAGTCCGTAACCCGCATCGTTGTTGGTATGGCAACTTGCGGTATCGCTGCTGGTGCCCGTCCCGTTTTGAATGCCTTTTTGAAAGAAATTGAAGACCGTCGTTTGCAGAATGTTGTTTGTACCCAGACCGGTTGCATCGGCATCTGCCAGTACGAGCCTGTGGTTGAGATCACTACTCCCGACGGTGTTAAGACCACCTATGTTAAGATGACCGAAGATAAAGTTGCTAAGGTTGTAACTGAACATGTTGTTAATAACAAAGTTGTTCAGGAATATACCATCGGCGCTTATCAGAAATAAGGAGGAACGTAAAGAATGATTAGAAACCATATTTTGATTTGCGGCGGTACCGGTTGTACCTCCTCCGGTTCTTTGAGCGTAATGGATGCTCTGAACGCCGAATTGGAAAAGAACAACCTTCAGGATGAGGTTAAAGTCGTAATGACCGGTTGCTTCGGTCTTTGTGCTTTGGGCCCCATTATGATTGTTTATCCCGAAGGCTTCTTCTACAGCCGCGTTGAGCCTGATATGATCCCTGAGATTGTATCTGAGCATATCATCAAAGGTCGTATTGTTAAGAAGTATCTTTACACCGATGGCGCTGCTGAAAATGATACTGCCGCTTCCTTGAACGATACCAACTTCTATAAGAAGCAAAAGCGTGTGGCTCTGCGTAACTGCGGTGTTATCAATCCTGAACTGATCGATGAATATATCGCTTATGACGGTTATCAGGCTTAAGTCGGATCGTA
>JAZOXD010000135.1:0-2794 GCA_045659565.1 Eubacteriales bacterium
CATTCACCGCACATATCGCAAAGCTTGGGACCGTTGTAAGGGGGCGTGGGGGTCAGCTCCGGTTCGGTGATGATGGAGATAATGCGGTTGCGAGCACCGTATTCGGGGGTGATGCAAAGGCCATTCCAGCCCAATTCCCCAAGACCGGCGCAAACGCCACCGTAGATGTGGCTGATATCCGGCGCAAATACCGCGTCCATCTCCTTATAGCCCCGATAGCGCCAGATGTTGGAACTGGCGATGGGAACGGTCTTGTAGCCAAGATCGTCCAGCATCCGTGCGATCTTAAAGGAAAGCACGTCCAGCTTGGAGTTCATTACGTATTGGACCCGATAGGGGCCCATTTCCTGGGGGTGCACCTCGCCGTCCAGCTCGATGGCGGCATCGGGATGATGCACTGCACAAACGATCACGGATTTTGCGGTGGGCAGGATCCCCTGGGGGCTCATTTTAATGGGGGCGTTTTCATAACGCTCGATGTTAGCGACACCCACCAGATCGGCACCCAGCCGATAGGCAAATTCTTTTACTTTTAAGGTAAGGCTGTTTTCCATAAAGGCTACTCCTTTTCTTTTAATCAACTTTATTATAACAAGGAGCCTTCTGATTGAATAGGGACAATTTAACCCTTTTTTCGTAAAAAAAGAACGGCACCCCCGAAAAGATTGACACACCCTGCCTTTAAATGATATACTACTTGTATCCTTATTTGAGGTGAACTTAAAATGAAGATGAATGCTTTGGCGCACGCCTCGGTCAATCAACTGGCGCTGATCGATCTTCGGATCATTTCCTGCACAGTACCCGCTGGGCATCGGTTCGAGATGCTCTCTGCCCCCATTGATCGGTTTGTGTATGTCACAAAGGGAAAAGCCTGCTTTTTCTTCGGCAATCGGCAGTTTAATGCCGGTATGCAGGATATGGTCTATCTTCCTTGCGAAATTGCCTACCATTCCGAGTGGCCGGAGGAGGCGGAGTTTATGGTTGTTGACCTCCTGCTCCACAATGCTGAGGGCGCACCCATCCGGTTTGGGGATTTTCCGAATGTTTTGTTCCACGATGCCCATGGAGCCTATTTTGGCCTGCTGGCGGAATTGGCGGAAAAGGCCGATACTAATGGCCCCTTCGATTGGCTGGAGCGGCTCTCCCTGTCCTTTAAGTTCCTTTGCGAGATCGCCAGGGATACCAACCGCACCGCTCTGGATGAGCACAGCCGTAAAATCAAAGAAGGGCTGACCTACCTGGAGCATAATTTCACCAAGGATTTTTCCGTGGATCAACTGGCAAAAATGTGTTGCCTTTCTCCCGGCAGTTTCCGTAGGAATTTTTTGGAATGTGTGGGGATGACCCCGGTGGAATACCGCAATAAGCTGCGGATCCAAAAGGCGGTCGCCCTCTTGAAAACCGGGGAATATACCGTGGGGGAAACCGCCGAAGCGGTGGGGATTGGGGATATCAAATATTTCAGCAAGCTTTTTAAGCGCTATGCCGGCGTGACACCCCGGGCGATTAAATGTAAGAACGAATGAGAATATGCAGGGATGTGCCGTAAAAATCGGCACATTTTTTGCTTTACAATAAGGGAAAAAATGTATATAATATAATTTGGATTATTATTTCTATTCTCAAAAGGAGTTTTGCGATATGAGTGATCAAAAACGGAATATTACCGGCTCCTATCCCGGCAGCAGCGGGAATCGATCTTCTCGCCGGACCTCCAATCCCTTTGGCTCCTATCCCGGCGCCGCCAAGCCCCAGCCGGAAAAGCCCAAGGCTCCGGCCCCCGCACCTGCTCCCAAAGAACCGATCAAGGAAGAAAAGGCTACGCCTCCCAAGCGTAATTGGTTCGACCTCATAAAGAAAAAAGAGCCCAAGCCCTCCGCTCCCCAGCCGCAAAAGGAGGAAGGCTCTGCCCCCAAAAAGCGTCGCTTGGCGACCCTCTTCAGTAAAGATACCTTGAATAAATACTGGAAGACTTTGGCCTATTACGGCTGTATTCTGGTGGTCAGCGTGGTGCTGGCGGCTTGGATTTGCCACGTGGGCAACGAACTGTTTGCCCTGATCCGCCCGGATAAAGAATATACGGTGGTAATTGAAGAAAAAAGCTCCACCGAGGAAATCGCCAATGCTCTGCACGAGGCGGGCATTATCGATCATCCCGTGGTGTTCCGGCTCTATTGTAAACTTAAAAAGGCCGACGGCAAGTTCCAGTTCGGCGAATATACCCTCAATTGCCAAAGGGACTATAATCAGATTATTTCTGCCCTGAAGCGTAGCGCCTCCAACAAAACGATGGTAAAGTTTACCATCAAACCCGGTGATACCCAGGAAGATCTTGTGGCAACCCTTTGTGATTCCATGGGCTATCAGGAGCGGGAAGAACTGGAAAAGGTGTTGCAGACCTACGACTTTTCCGATTTTGAATTTTTAAAAAATCTGCCCGAGCGTAACTATCGGCTGGAGGGCTACTTGCTGCCCGGCGAATATGAAACCTATAAAGGGGAATCCGCCCTGGCGGTGGTTCGCCGGATCTTAACCCGCTTCCGGGATCAGGTATTAACCGAAGAAAATAAAAAATTGATCGGCTCCTCCGGCTATTCCCTGGATCAGATCATCACCCTTTCCTCGGTGCTTCAGGCCGAAGCAGAGCAAAGCCTTCCCAAGGCCGCCGGCGTTTTGCTCAAACGGCTGAAAAACGAAAAATTCCCCTACCTGCAATCCCAGGCAACGGTGGCTTATATCCTGCCCGCCGATAATGGGCCGGTTACCGTAGCCGATATCCGGGTAGAGGATC
>JAZOXD010000136.1:0-3184 GCA_045659565.1 Eubacteriales bacterium
AAGTATCGAAGGGCAAATCTTTTTTGAGAAGTTCCAAAAGAATATGGCAACCGGCCCGATCATCCAGGGCTTTGGCGGCTACCAGACCATCGCCGAATTCCCGATAATCGGTATCAAAGCCCACACGGTCTCCTACCTCTACCAAGGTTTCAGCATCAGCCTTGTCCTTGGCGCCGATATCAATAAAAAGATCCTCTATCTTTTGTACATCCTCATCCTTGCGCTTCACCAGATGGGGCGGTTGGATCCCAATCACCCCGTGATACTTACGGCGACCGATGATCACGTGCTTCCCCGGCAAGGTGCGAGGATCCACAGCGCCCATAGCACCAAAGCGCAGATATCCGTTATCGTCGATATGGGTGACCATCAAAGCAATCTCGTCCATATGGGCGGCCAGCATTACAGTATAAAGCGGCTCGGCAAGGCCTCGTTTAAAGGCAATCACATTCCCCATCCGATCGATATCCACCTGATCACAATAGGCCCGGGCTTCGTTGATGATTGCCTGGCGCACATCCCCTTCGCTGCCGGAGGCGCCAAAAAGAGAGGTCAGATAGCTTAATTCTTTATTCATCTATCGGCACCTCCTTGGTTAATATAGGCGCAAAGCAGATCAGCGGCGGCGCTCAAATCCTTCAAATCCACCACTTCACAGCCGCTATGCATATAGCGTTCCGGGAATGAAATCAATCCCACCGGGATACCGGAACGGGTGGCAGTAATGTTTTCGCTATTGGTACCGGTGCGCCCGGTCATCACCTCTAAAGCATACGGAATTCGTTGCGCCTTGGCCAGAGAGATCAGCCGATCGGTAATCCCACCGTTCAAAGCGGGGGCCACTCCGATCACCGCACCACAGCCTAAAGGAAAACTTTTTTCGGCGCCCAGCCCGGGGGTGGTGGCAAAGGTAACATCCAGAGCAATTGCCTCATCAGGAAAAATTTCCCAAGCGGCATAACCCACGCCGTTACTGCCGAATTCTTCCCCGGCAGAGAACACCACATATAAATCCACCGGCAGAGGCATTTTTTCCAGGCGGCGGAGGGTTTCCAAAATCACCGCCACACCGGCCCGATCATCCAAAGCCTTTCCGGTAACTCGATCATTCATCAGATCGGCGCAGCTATGACGCAGGATTACCGGATCCCCCACCCTAACCAACTCATTGGCCGCTTTAGCAGGATAGCCGATGTCGATCACCATTTCATTGATAGGAGCACGCTTGGAGCGATCCTTTTCCTTTTGCAGATGGGGTGGAACGGTTGCAATAATGCCGGGCAGAGGGCGAACGCCCTTTACCGTCACCTGGGTTCCGGGCAGTCCTTCTGTTTGAACGCCATGAGTCAGGCCGGTGAAATGCAGGAACCCCTGCTCATCCACCGAGGTAACGACCAAGCCAATCTCATCCAGATGGGCATCCAACAGTAGTTTTTTGGCACCCGGAAAGGCAGCCTTCCGGCAGCCGATAATATTGCCCGCTTCATCCTGATAGCATTGATCAACCAAGGGACGCAGTAAATGCAATGGCTTTACCGCATCCTGTTCGAAGCCGCTGGGCAAATTCTCGGCACATAGTTCATAAAGATAATTCTTTAAGTTTCTCATTGCAATTCCTTTACAACGGCGGCAAAATAATCGCCCCGTTCTTCAAAATTCTTAAACTGATCAAAACTGGCACAGGCGGGAGAAAGCAACACAATATCGCCCGGCTTGGATTCCTTATAGGCCGCTTCGATGGTAGATTTCAAATCACCATAGGTATCGATCGGAAAATCGGAAGTGTTTTTTCGAACAGCCTCCCGGATTAAATCGGCGGTTTTGCCGCAAAGATAAAGTTTTTCCACCCGTTGGGGAACGTGTTCACCCAACGTATCAAAGGGGATCTTTTTATCATAACCGCCGGCAATCAGCCGGACCTTTTGTTCAAAGCTCAGCAGGGTTGCGATGGTGCGGGTGGGCGAAGATCCGATGGAATCGTTATAGAACTTCACCCCATTTACCTCACGAATAAATTCCATCCGATGACGAACGCCGCCGAAGTTTTCAGCCACTTCCCGCATCATTTCCGGCGTACAAAGATCCATTACCGCAGAAGCGGCGGCCATAAAGTTTTCCACATTATGATTGCCCTTTAACAAAAGTTGACTGCGATCAATAAGTTTTTCGCAATGGCCGTTTTTACGAAGATAAATCGCCCCATCGGTAAAGAAGGCGCCGTCAGTGCCGGGATCCTTTTGGAAGGAAAACCAGCGGCCTTTGCCGGGCAATTCATGACTAAAGCCGGCGGTAATTTCGTTATCCAGGTTTAAAACAGTAATTCCGGTTTGATCCTGGTAACAGAAAATGTTTTTCTTGGCATCCACATATTCTTCCATCCCTTTGTGCATATCCAGATGATTGGGAGAAAGATTGGTCACCACACTGATACAGGGGCTTTTACGCATCGTATGCAGCTGAAAACTGGAAAGTTCAGCCACTACCCAATCCTCAGCATCCATCTCTTGTAAACGGCAGAACAGCGGATAGCCGATATTGCCGCCCAAGTGCACCTTTTTTCCGGTGCGGCGGAGCATTTCATAAATCAGGCTGGTGGTGGTTGTTTTACCGTCGCTACCGGTAACTGCCAAAATTTTGCAGGGGCAATATTCAAAAAACAACTCCATTTCGCTGGTGATGACACTACCTCTTTGGCGGGCGGCCTCCAAGGCAGGATGATCAAAGCGCATTCCGGGGGTTTTAATGATCCAATCCCCTTTCAGATGATCCATATAATCCGGTCCGCCGAAGATCTCGACCCCCAGTTTTTGAAGGTCTTTACCGGGATCACCAAGTTCATCAACGGTTCGTTTATCAAAGGCATAAACCTTCAAACCTATTTCGGCAAGCATTGCGATGATCGGAGTATTGGAAACGCCGATCCCCACAACACCCACACTTTTGCCGGCTATATCTTTTTTAAAACGTTCAAAATGCTTCATTTAATCGCACCTCCGTTAATTGGTCATACATATACATCTTAATTATATAATTTATTCATTCAATTGGCAACATTAATATTTACTTTTTTTGAAATTTGTGATATAGTATTGACGTGAGTAGGTTGAATGATCGCCGTTGGATCATTGAATCCTGCGGAGGAAAGTCCGAGCATCCCGGATCAGGATAGTGGGTAACGCCCACC
>JAZOXD010000137.1:0-3646 GCA_045659565.1 Eubacteriales bacterium
CAGTTTAAAATTCATCAGTTTAGCCGTTGATCAATTTCAACAGAGTGGTTTCACCAAAAGCCTTTTTCCAATCGGCGGCAAAGCCATCGATGGAGGTATCGGTGGTGGTGTGAGCCAGCAGCTTATGCATCACTTCACTGCCGATGGTAGCGGTGTGGCAACCCACAACAGCGCAATCCAACACTTCCTTGGCAGTTTTGAAGCTGGCGGCCAAAATCTGGGTATCGGTGCCGGAGATATCGAAGATCTCGGCAATCTCGGCCACGGTACCTACGCCATCGGCGCAGATATTCTCCAGACGGCTTACATAGGGAGCCACATAAGCGGCGCCACAGTTGGAAGCCAGCATAGCCTGAGCGGCGGTGAGAACGGCGGTAACGGTAATGCCGTAGCCTTCATCGCTCAGCGCCTTGGTAGCCTTCAGGCCCACATCGGTGGCGGGGATCTTCACAAAGGTGTTATCGCCCAGATAAGCCACGATTGCCTTGGCTTCTTCCACGATTTTTTCGTATTCGGTTTCGGTAACCTGCACGTGCAGTTCCTTATCCTCGCCGATGATCTCCCGAATCTCTTTCAAGAGTTTCAGCACATCGCCGCCCTCTTTGGAAAGGATGGTGGGGTTGGTGGTTACACCTTCAATGGGGAAATATTCGTTAAAATAACGGATATCCTCCAAATTAGCGGTATCAAGAATAATTCTCATTGGGTTTCTCCTTTTATCTCTTCAGCTGCAGATCGTAATGAATATCATAAGCCTTTTCTTCTTCGGTGAACTTATGCAGAGTGTTGATCACTTCGCCGTTGTTCCACTTGCGATCTTCCACATCCTCGCAGGTACCCATAACGGTGATGTTCAGCTGACGATGACGGGCGCGAACCTGATCCCAGTCGATGAAGTAAACGTGAGCGAATTCGCCGCCGTCCACTTCGCCATCCTTGATGGTGAGGGTCTCGCTTCTGCCAAAGAAAACAGAGCGCAGATGACCATCGGTGTTCATGCTGGTGAAATCGCCGGGTTCATTTACATAGCGGCCGAACTGAGCATGGATGGGGCCGGGATGACGATACTGATGCTCCTCGCGGAAATCGGGGACCAGCTTTCTCATAATGTCCAGAAGATCGTGTTGCAGGAACTCCAGATCGAAGGAATCGATATCGTGGGAGCATTCCTGAACCATTACAGAGCAGGTGGTATGGTGAGAAGCCACGCATACGGTACCGTTCTTAATGCCGGAAGCGGCAACGATCTCACGAATTTCCTTGGAAACATCGTGGAAGGTGGGGATCCAGCCTCTGGACTGCAGTTCCAGTTCTTTTTGATAAACTTTGAATTCCATTGTTTTTCTCCTTTTATATGTATATTTTTATTTATTATTTAAGCGTTTCCCAACGGCTCCGCCGGGATGGATCACGGCGAAGGTTTCGTTCTTAAAGTCGGTCACTTCCAAAACTGCGGTCTGCAGAGCATCAAAGATGGCGCTGGTTACCGCAAAACTGGTGGTACCCTGGCAATTATATTTATCACATTCCCGGGTAACGGCCATAGCCAAAACAATATCGGATTTTTCCGCCAAGGGAGAAGCGAGATTTTCAGTTACCCCGATCACCGTAACCCCCTTGTTGCGGCAAACATCCGCAATGGGCATCAGCTCGTCGGTCTTCCCGCCCCGGGAAACCAACAGCACCACATCGCCCTTTTGCAAAAAGCCCATTCCACCGTGAACCGCCTCTGCCGGGGACAAGAACCGGGCGGGCCGTTCAATACAGCACATCAGATGGGCGAAATGCCGGCAAGCGACACCGGAATGGCCGCAACCGGCAGCAGCAATGCGCTCCGCCTTGGCCAAAGCTTCAACAGCCTTTTCAAACTCCTTGGGATCGATGGCTTCCATGGTCTTGATCAGAGATTCGCTCTCGATCTTAAAGGCGTTCATTGCATTTTGAAGAATCTCTGCGTTCATTCTGCGTGTACCTCATCCCAGGTTTCCCGCAGGGCACGAAGCATTTCCCAAGCGGCGGCCTCGGGATCCTCCGCCTTCAGAATGCCGCTGGTGCAACCGGTGGCCTGTGCGCCGGCCCGGATCACGTTTTCCACGTCCTCGGGACCGGAGATGCCGGCACCCTGCAGAACCATAATATCGGGGTTGATCTTGCGAACCGCCTCGATGGTATCCACCACATAGCCCATATCGCTGGCCACGCCGGTACCGATTAACTCGGTGGGCTCGGCAACGATCAGGTTGGGGCCCATTTCGGCAATGGCGGCAACCTCTTCCACGCTATCAGCGCAAACGATGGTGGCCAGACCCACTTCATCGGCCCGAGCGATGGTAGCCTTGATCTCTTCCAAGGTCAATTTCTTTTCGGCGTGGTTCAGCATTACGCCCACGGCACCGGCTTCCTTCACCGATTCCGGCAAAACAGAGCCCAGACCCCGGCCGGGGACCAAGGAATCCATATGCTGGGCATAGATATGCAGGTGCTTGGTGTTTTCGGCCAGCAAGCGAATATCCGCATACTGGGGTGTTACGATAATATCCAAATCAAATTCTTCAGCGATCTTATCCAGCTCTTTGGCCAGCTTCAGCATCCGCTCGCCCCACATAATACATTTAGGGCCAACTTCAAAAAAGGGCGCTCTGATCTTATAGTTCTTATACATCCTTTTTACTCCTTTGCGTTTAACTTATTATCCAACCCGCAATAACGGGCATAGGCTTCTTCATAATCATCCCCGGTGGGCTGATAGGTCTTATCCACCTGAACAGTGGCCTCGGCAGCTTCCTTAATGGACGCATATTCGCCCACACCCACCATGGCCAAAATTGCGGTACCCAGACAGGCGGTCTCGCTTTCCTTCACGGTGTTAAGCTGTTTATTCACCACATTGGCCTTGATCCCGGACCAAAGAGGACTGCCGGCGGCTCCGCCGGTGATGCGAAGCTCGCACCCTTCAGGCACCTTGGCGTATTCCAGATTTTGGCGCAGCATAAAGGAAACGGCCTCCATAATGGAACGGGCAAAATGGCCCTTGGTATGGGAAAGGGTGATGCCGTTAAAGCTGGCGGTGGCCTCCGGGTTATAGTTGGGAATGGTGGAGCCGCAGAAATAGGGCAACATGGTCATACCGTCGCAGCCGGGGCTGACTGCCGCAGCCAGCTCGTCCAGCTCTTTAAAGGAGGTCTCCGGCGCAAATTGCTCCTTGAACCATTTCAAAGCCATACCGGCGGTGGCAGACCACAGGATCATACAGTATTTATCTTCAATAGCGTGCAGATGGCAAGGTACAATACTTTTGGGATCAAAGGGCGGGATCTCGTCGGTGGTAACGCAAACGGCCATAATGGTACCGGTCATTTCGCTGACCCGGGTATCGTCGGTAACACCCACGCCGATGGTGCCGGCAATCTGATCCAAGGCACCGCTGACAACGGTAATGCCCTCATATTCCCCAACGGGAACAGCGCTCTTGCAGATCTTGGGGAGCATCTCCCGGGTGATGCCGATAAAATCCAGCATCTCGCCCCACCACTCTCGCTTTTTAATATCGAAATAAACGGAGGAAGACTGGATCGTGGGCTCGGTAACAAAATTGCCGGTCAATCCATAAAGGATCCAATCCTCCAGCATAAAGATCATTTTGGTT
>JAZOXD010000138.1:0-2454 GCA_045659565.1 Eubacteriales bacterium
TTTATGGGGAAATTTGACGGAATCCTGATCTGCAGCGATATTGACGGAACCTTTAATTGCAAGGGGGATACCCTTGCAGTCAACAAGGAAGCGGTGCAATATTTCAAGGCCAACGGCGGAAAATTCGCCTTTGCAACAGGGCGTGTGGCGGATCATATCCACCAGGAAGAATTTGAGGGCATTGCCAATGCCCCTGTTTGCCTTTGCAACGGAGGCATTGTTTACGACCCCGAAAAGCGCATTGTTTTAAAGGAAAGCCCCCTTCCCTTCACGGTTGGGGAGTTTTTGGCGGTGGCAAAGCCGTTCCCCCAAAAAGAAGGTCGTTTTCATTTTTACGACGCACTCGCTGAAGATGGGAACAAGATATTCAACTTTGACGAATTAGATTCCATTTCGGCGGAGGATCAGAGGATCAGAGCCCATAAATATCTGTTTTCTTTCCCCGATTCCTCAGATACGGATGAATATAAAGCAAAACTTCAACGTATGGAACTTATGAAAGATCAATGGATCACCAAATCCTGGCCCAGGGGTGTGGAGATCAACGCCAAAAACGGCACCAAAGGCGCAGCCTTGGTTTATATCAAAGAATATCTTGGTAATATCCACACCGCCATTGGGATCGGGGATTACGAAAATGATATTTCCCTGCTGATGCAGGCGGATATCGGCGTGGCGGTGGGCGATGCCCTTGATTCGGTGAAAGCGGTTGCAGACCGGATTGTTAAGCCGGGCAACGAATATGCTGTAAAGGACTTAATTGAATTATTAGACAAAAAAGAACTCATACCTTAATCGGTATGAGTTCCTTTTTTCAGTTCTCCCCGCTCTAAAGCGTTAATGACAGCGGCAATGGCGTGTTCATCGTTGCTGACGGTAATATAATCGGCGACCGCTTTAGCCTCCGGGCTGGCGTTGGCCACCGCCACGCCGCAGCCGGCGGCTTCCAGCATTTTAACATCGTTGTTATAATCACCGATGGCAATCGTATTTTGGGGATCCAGTTTTAAGAGCTCCGTTAATTTTTTAAAAGCGGTGCCCTTATTGGCGCCGATGGGCATAATTTCATAAATTGAATCCTCGGAGCGGATCATTTCAAAGTGCCCGGCCAGGGGGTGGGCATCAATCCTTTCTTTTGCTTGGGAAACCAACTGGAAATCCTGATCACAAAAGGCAATCTTCGCCATCGGTTCTCTGTCGGGGCGATCTCCACGGGTCAAATGGGCCACATTTGCTCGTTGGCGAAACCCTTCCATATAAGGGGTATCCACACAAAAATAAGTATGCTCAAAGGCGGCGATATGCCAGCCGATCTCGGGAAGTTGCTTGGACACCTCGTCCGCCAGTTTTAAAGCAGTTTCGTCCAATTCCAGACGCCAGATATATTCCTGCCGGCGATGATCATAAAGAGCGCCGCCGTTATTGCACCCAAAGGGACAATTGGGGTTGATCGTTTGATAAACGAATTGGGCATAAAAGGGCATTCGCCCGGTGATAAAGGTAAAATAACCGCCGTTAGCCTTGAAATATTCAATGGCGTCCAGGTTTTCTTTTGAGATTTTTTTATCACTGCTCAACAGGGTTCCATCTAAATCGGTGCAAATTAAAATTCCTTCAAATTTTCCCATTTTTCATATATACTCCGCATGAAAAAAGCGGTTCCCTTTTTTCGGCAACCGCTTTACTCTTATCATTATGCTTCAATAGCCTCGGCAGGACAAGCAGCAGCGCAAGCACCGCAATCGATACACTCATCAGCGTTGATAACATACTTGTCATCACCGGCAGTGATAGCACCAACGGGGCATTCGCCTTCGCAAGAACCGCAATTCAAGCAAGCATCGGTAATAACGTGAGCCATTCTAAAGCACCTCCTTGTTATGATGTTTTTATACTACCACAAGAATGGTATCTTTTCAAGTAGTTTTTCAAAAAAATTATTCAGTAGTTTTTGCCTGTTTTGAGCGAGGTTCCCGATTGGTATGATTCAGCCGTTTAAGGTCCTCAACCTGGAAGGTGTCAAAGGAAATATTCCCTTCCTCATTGGTGAATTTAACTTTCACCTTACCGGTAAGGGGAGCGGTTTCTGCCACTACGCCCCGGCCGTTGGGGGTTTCGATCTGGCTGCCCACCCGAGGCATCTTTTTATTGAGTTCCTCGTAGGTGGCCTGTTCATAGTTCAGACAACACATCAGGATGCCGCATACGCCGCTGATCTTAACAGGGTTCAGGGGCAGGCCCTGATCCTTGGCGCTTTTAATGCTGACCCGGCTGAAGTCGCTTAAAAACTGGCTGCAGCAGAGGGGACGTCCGCACATCCCGATGCCGCCCATCATTTTGCATTCATCCCGTACGCCAATCTGACGCAGTTCAATGCGGGTTTTGAAAACCGAGGCCAGGTCCTTGACCAGTTCACGGAAGTCCTCCCGGCCTTCAGCGGTGAAGAAAAACAAA
>JAZOXD010000139.1:0-4185 GCA_045659565.1 Eubacteriales bacterium
GTACATTAGATACTTTCAAATAGTCGGTGTTGATTATGAGTTGGTCCCACCCGTTCCCATTCCGAACACGGTAGTTAAGCAACTTCATGCGGACAATACTTGGCTGGTGACGGCCCGGGAAGATACGTAATGCCGGCATAAACGAAAAGAGATGTTCTTTGGAACATCTCTTTTTTCCTTTTTCTCAGTTCTCCGGAACTGCTTTTTTATTATGTTTTTAAATTCCAGCGGTTTATCTTCATGATAGTAAGAATGTTGTATTTACTTCCTGAATATGTCTGTTGCCAATTGTCAACATTTGTGTTATAATGAAGAAAAAGGAGGTAGCAATGGGCAATTTAAAACGAGTTATATCAATTTTATTCATATTATCTTTTCTCTTTTCTTTGTCTTCGTTCCACGTAAAGGCAGAAGAAAAGTTTTTTAAAGATGTTAAAGAAAGGGACTGGTTTGCCCCTGCGGTTCATTTTTCTTACGACCAAGGCTTATTGGAAGGGGTGGGTGAAAACAAATTTTCACCAAATGGAGAGGTAAACCGTGCAATGGTTGCTATGGTTCTTTACCGAATGGATCAGGCAACTGATACATATGATCACTCTGAATTTAAGGATATCAAAAAAGGTGACTGGTATTTTGATGCAGTTGAATACTGTAGAAATAAAGGAATTTTAATGGGTGTGGGTAAGGGTAAGTTCGATCCTTTAAAACCCATTACCCGCCAGGATCTGGTGACGATGTTTTACCGCTATACAACCTTGAAATATCCCCAGCAAGAAGCCGAGCATTTATTGTTGGCTTTTAAAGACGGAAAAAAAGTAAGTGATTATGCGGTGGATCCTGTAAATTGGGCCCTGGACTTTGGCTTAGTGGAAGGGGTATCGATTGATCGCTTTGATCCTCTTGGTTTGGCAGAGCGTTCCCAGTTTGCTCAAGTTTTAATGAACTATGCCGAATCGGTTCAAAACGCCAACGCATCGCATTATCGGATGACGGATGAGAATTACTTGGGAATTCGCATTTCGGGCTGCCGTATTTTAAATAAAAAACTCTATTTCACTTTAAGTGGAGCCGAAAATCTTGCTGTATTGAACCTGTCTGTTCGGTATAAATTAAATAAAGTATTGTATGAGGAGAAAACGGAACTGATTCCGGAATTTTCCCTTTCTAATTCCTATTCGTTTGATGCCAAAACCCTTTATTCCAGCGATCCGATCAATGCGGGGCTGACAATGGATGCGGTGGTGGAAATTATTATCAGTGATTCTTATGGAACTTTGTGCTCCAAAAAGATCTATTGCGGTGAAATCATTCAGCAATCCGGCGAAGTTCCGCTTTATTTTAAAGGGGAAAAGAAGATCGACTGTAGAATTTTACTGTATCACGAATTCACCAAAACCGAACCCGAAGAAGAACGATATTCCGTGATCTCTACACCCCGCCGTTTTGAAGAAAATATGCTGTATATGCTGGATGCCGGGTATTCAATCATACCGCTGGAAGCATTGCTGGAATATCGAAAGGGACAACGGGCGCTTCCTGAAAAGTGTGTTGTGATTACTTTTGACGATGGCTATCTTTCCAACTATACGATGATATATCCCATCTTGAAGAAATATCATATACCCGCTACGATTTTTGTTACAGTTTGTAATATGAACGTTGATCCGAATAAAATGACCTGGAAACAGATGCGCGAAATGGAAGAAAGCGGCTTGGTTAACATCCAGTCCCATTCCTGGATGCACGTTTATCACGATTCGTTACCCGCCGATGAACTACGGGGTTACGTTGAAAAATCCTTTGCTGTCCTCGAGGAAGAATTAGGGCCGAGAAAGGTGCGTCTTTTTGCATATCCTCATGGGCGATATTCTGAAACGAGCGTTGAGATTTTAAAGGAATATGATGTGAAAATGCAAATGACAACGGAGGGAAAGCCCTTGAATATGGATCATTTTGATCCCTCCAGAGTTTCTCGACTAACGGTAAGTTATAACAGTAATATTGCGAATTTTATGGCGCGAAAATAAAAAGGAAAAGACCAAACGGTCTTTTCCTTTTTTACTTATTGGTGCTTTTTCAGATATTCAAAATAGAAATTCCAGTCTTCACGGCTGAAATAGTGTTTTCCTTTACGTAAATGATAACCAATCATTCCATCGGCGAACTGCTCACCAACTTCAGGTAATCTTTCGGGGTGAGAAAATCCTTCGCCGCAATTTTCTTTATAGTATTCACTGGCTGCAATGCAAGAAAGATACTCATTTTTAGGATCAGCCCAAAGATCTTCCACGGCGCTTGCTACGTAAACTCGATGGGGGAGATTTGCCGCAATCAGAAAATGTTGGTCAAAGGGAAGCTGATCTTCATTATTTACGTATTTTTGGAAATGTTCACAGAACCAGAAGGGGAACCTTTCATAGATATCAGCTATGGTTTCGCCTTCTTTCTCCCGTGAAAGAGCGGCGCCGGAACAACCGGAATTATTTGAAAAAGCGCAGTAAAAACGTTCATCCAGCGCCCCTGCCAATAATGCGGTTTTGCCTAAACGGGAATGGCCGCAAATGGAAATGCGATCAGGATTCAGCTGAGGCAAGGTTACTGCTATATCCATCACTCGCATAACCGCCCAGGCCCAAAGGCCGATTTTGCCACATTGGTGAGGTTTTCTTTGCCCTTCGGGATAAACCAATCCCGCCAACTTGGAATCGAATTTTTTATCATCTGATGCAATGTCCAGATAACACAATGACAAAACGGCAAAACCGTTGTCAATGATTTCTTCTGTCGGCAGATAATTATCGGGGATAGCATTGCGGAAATTTATCTGAATGAAACAGGGGGAAGGTTCATCTGTTTTTGTGGGGAAGGCAAAGTGAACGGGAAAAGAAAATAATCCGTATTCCGTATCGCAAATGATACGTAATTTTTGATAAATTGCTTTTCCGGCACAATAACGTTTATCTTCCTCTTCGACGTGATATTTTACGGAAATAGGCGCGGAAGGAAGGGTGCCGTATTCTCCTTTCAATAATAAGTTAACAATTTCTTTTTTGGTCATCCCCATAGGCGAGGGGAGATTTTTTGGTAAATTCATAAGCGTTTCTCCTTTGGATTTCTGGGTTAATAATACCATAGATACTTTTAAAAAGCAATAAAAAATCGGCTTGTTACACGAACAAGTCGATTTTTTTTGTTATCAGCGAATTACGCGAACCTTTAATACACCTTCAACTGCCTTCAAGGCGTCGATGGCTTTATCGGTTACGTCGGAATTACAATCAATCAAAGTGTAAGCGTAATCACCCTTGGATTGATTCAGCATATTTTCGATGTTGACACCTTCACCGGAAACCACACCGGAGAGAGAAGCCAGAATGTTGGGGATGTTCTTATGGCATACGCAGATACGAACTGCCGCATTGAAGGGCATTGCCACGTTAGGATAGTTCACGGAGTTGGTAATGTTGCCGAATTCCAGATAATCCCGCAGTTCCTTAACTGCCATTACGGCACAGTTGTCTTCGCTTTCGGGGGTGGATGCACCCAAGTGGGGGATGGGAACGGCGTTTTTCATTTTCAGGGTGTTTTCGTTGGGGAAATCGGTTACGTACTTGGCAACCTTACCGGATTCCAAAGCTTCGGCAATGTCTTCATCTTTCACTAGATCGGCTCTGGAAAGATTCAGAATCCGTACGCCATCCTTCATGGTGGCGATGGTATCCTTGTTGATGCTGTGCTTAGTTTCAGGGGTTAAGGGAGCATGTAAACATATATAATCGCAGTTGGCATAGATATCGTTGATATCGGCGGCTTTGTGAATGTGTCTGGAAAGGTTCCAGGCGGAAGTCAAGGAAAGGTAAGGGTCGTAACCCATAACGTCCATCCCTAAAGCATGAGCAGCATTGGCAACCTGAACACCGATAGCGCCCAGACCGATAACACCCAACTTTTTGCCCAGAATTTCGGGGCCGACAAATTGAGACTTACCTTTTTCAACTTGCTTGGCTACATCGTCACCAGTGAGATTTTTCGCCCAATCAATTCCGCCAACAATATCACGAGAAGCTAAAAAGAGGGCAGCTACAGCTAATTCTTTAACGGCATTTGCGTTAGCGCCGGGGGTATTGAAAACAACAACCCCTTGCTCAGCACATTTATCCAGAGGAATATTGTTTACACCTGCAC
>JAZOXD010000140.1:0-1539 GCA_045659565.1 Eubacteriales bacterium
GGTGATGTTCAGCCGGATCCGATCGATGACGGAACCGTCGAGGCGCGAGCTGGTTGTCGGCGGCGGCGGATTCGTTTCGAGAACGCTGTTGCCGTTGGCTTGTCGGGAGTATTTTAAAAACAATCGCGACGTTAACGTTAAACTTGAATTCGCAGATCAACAGCCTCACGGCAATGTAATGGAACTGCTTGAAAACAACCGCATCGATCTGGCGGTGAAATATTCCTACGACCGAAAGCGGATGGTGGGGATCCCGCTGATGGAAGAACGGTATTTTCTTGCGTTTACCGGGGAGTGCCCGGGTTCTGACTGTCTGAGGCCTTACGCGATCGGCATTAACGACGTGATCGGCGGCGAAACGTTTGTGCCGGATAAGCGATTGTATGACGTTGAGCCCGAGGATATACATATTTTGATCAATGATTATTACTTCAGCAATCCCGAACTGAAAAACTATATTAATAAAATCCCTCGCGCTCAATGCCGCGTATCCAACGCCAGGCATCGGGGGGTGTATTACGATTTGATGCTGATGGGGATAGGCTGTATATTTGTTACGGATATGATCGCCGCTATTGAATATCATCGCAGTAAAAACGTTTTGTTTGTTCCCATTGACAACAAAAGAACACTGAACCTTGTGTATAAAAACAGTCATTCATTAAGTGCTGATGCGCAGGAATTCATTAACGTGTTGACAGAACTGGCCAAACGCCCCAAAGCAGAGCTGCTCACCTTAGCGTGAGCCCCGTTCCGCTTTTCTGTGGCTTTCTTGCACGATGGAAATGAAATGGAATTTCTACCCTATTTACTTTTGTTGGAAATTTCACTATAATAGCACCAAGGTGGGGTGAAAATGAAATTTGATTACGAATACGTATTAAATCGTTGCGACCAATACTGGAACCGTGCCAACGAGGATCGACCCCTGGTCTATCTGTTCGGGCCCGGCAATAAGCGCACCATCGAAAAGGCAGCCCACCACGCCACCATCAAGGATGCCTGGATGGATACGGAATACCAACTGAAGATCACCCGGGAGGCCATTGAAAACACTTTTTATTTAGGTGAGGCTTACCCGATGATGAACCCCAACCTGGGGCCTGATTTTGTGGGGGCGGTCTGCGGAGCGGAACTGGAGTTCGGGAACCGCACCAGCTGGGCAGAGCCCTGCATCACCGATTACGAGGAGTTCCCGCCCATCACCTTTGATAAAAATAATATCTGGTGGAAAAAGATCGTGGAGATCACCGAAGCCGCTTTGGAGGATTCCAAGGGGGATTATATCGTGGGGATCACCGATCTGCATCCCGGTGCCGACGGCCTTGTCTCTCTGCGGGGACCCCAGAATTTTTCTGAATTATGCAAGGTGGTTCGAGCCTGCTTTCCGGCGGGGAACTGTATGGAGTACCCACCTTTGACCTATGAACTGTTGCGGGAACGGAAGGAACAGATCCCTTTTGATGAGCGACGGGTGCCCGGCGCCTTTTCCCATTTGGATGCACCTAAAATCTATATGACCTTAAAATGATAAGAGCC
>JAZOXD010000141.1:0-3179 GCA_045659565.1 Eubacteriales bacterium
CCGCTTGGCCTCCGACTTCCATCGTCCGTATACTCCAAAATATCACTGATACTGCAATCTAACGCCTTGCAGATGGCGTCTAAGGTGGAAAAACGGATCGCCTTGGCCTTGCCGTTTTTCAAAATGGAAAGATTGGCCAGGGTGATACCCACCCGGGCGGAAAGCTCGTTCAACGACATTTTTCGCTTGGCCATCATCACGTCTAAATTTACTTTGATCATCTTGCCACCTCACACCGTCAGGTCGTTTTCCACTTTGATGGCGGTGGCTTCTTCGATCACGTTTTTAACCACCCGCACGCAAAGACCTAAAAAGATCCCGGCAAAGGCCACAACAAGAGCGATGCGGAAATAAAAGGCCAAAAGCCCAAAGAGCAGGCCCATCAGAATGGCACACCAGCTCACCAGCCGCACGTAGGTGACGCTCCGGGCGGTGAAGACCTCTCCCTTCCAAACCCGCCGCAAAAGTAGGATCAGCATCAAAGCTGCCGCCAGGCAAACGGCAACGATGCCATAGGAAACGGTTAAAACAAAGGCATAGTCGTCCGGCCCGGCCAGGTCGCCGCCGCCGTGGCGGGTGATCAGAAAGATGGATACGATCCCGGGCAAAAAATAGGCTAAAGCTCCTAAGGCGACTCCGAAACAGCCAGCCAGGATCAACGATAGGGAAAGGGATGCTTTTCTTGAAATTTTTAGCATAATGAAACCTCCTTTTATGGGTTTGCAATTGCATCATAGCATAATAATTTCCGAAAGTCAATAACTTTTTATCGAAAAACGATAAAATTGACGAAACCGGGCTGGGACAGTATAATATTATTATAAGGAATGCAACATTTTTTACCTTTGAATCGTATTAAGAATAAAAGGAGGTGTCCCGATGAAACGTATTTTAGCCATCGCATTATTGTCGATGATGTTGCTGAACTTAGCGGCTTGCAATAAAAACGAAGAAAAACTGGGTGTAACCAACCTGGACAGCTCTGTTTTTCAAGAGAATGTGGAGCCAACCAACGAAGATTTGAAAAAGGAAAGCGACGGGAGCGATTCCTGCGCCACCTGCACCTTGGATAAGAGACTTTGGGTTTATGGGGACTATGCTTATATAAACGGATGTCACGAGGACGGCGCTTATCGGGTGCCTTTGGCCGGTGGTAAGGCGGAGTGCCTTTCTGAAATGGGCTCTGTGCAAGAACTTTACGGGCAATATCTGATTATAACGGATGAAAAGGAATACCAACTCCTGGATCTGGAGACCCAAAAATGGATCTCCTGGAAAAAGCCTTCCGCCTATGCCTATTGTGAGCCGGCAGGGGAATGGGAGGGAAAGCTTTATTTCTTTGGAGGCATAAGCGAGCCGGGGAAGGAAGCGGAGGCTACCTATTTTTGTGATACGGTAGATTTGAAAACCCTTGAAACAGAACGGATTTCGCTGAAGGAGGAATACCGGGAAGCCCTGTTGATCGGCGATGTCCTCTATTTCAAGAGAACGGCGTTGGTGGATGGATCCATGAAGGGTTGGCTCTATAAAACGGTGCCGGGCAAATGGGAAGAAGAGCGTCTTTGCGAGATCGCGTATAACGCTTATCTTTATCTCTATAAAGATCTCTTGGTGTTTGCGGCCAGGGACATGGATCCCGCTTGCTATGACCTGAAGACCGGGGACTATAAGGTGCTGAAGGATTTTGAATACGACGCATCCAATGCCTGGGTCCACGATCGGATCCTGATCTGTTCCTATAACAAGGGCTACTGGGCCTATGATCTGGAGGTTCGGACAGAGATCGACCCGGTGCAGGCAGGCGTTAGCCCGGATCAGGCGTACGGAAATATTCATCCGGACGGAATGGTTCAGGAGTGGACTTATCTTTTCGGTAGTGGGATCGTCAACTACGGTATTAATTATGCGGAGTTCCTTTATCAGGGCCAAAAACAACGTTTGGAAATTTCGATAGAGGACTGCCTGACTCACGGGAGTTTATGGAAGGTTGCCATCAATGAAAATGGCGCTGCCTGGCTGAAGGATTGGTCGATCTACGTTGTTGATTGGGAAAGCGAAACCATTCGGCGATATGATCGCAAAAGCTTTGAGCATAAATAAAAAATGACCTGAAGGGTGCTCCTTCAGGTCATTTTTTGCGGTAATGGGCGGGGGAGAGGCCTTCGTGGGCCCGAAAGGTTTTGGAAAAGGCGGGGGCGGTGCGAAAACCGCAGAACAGGGCGATCTCTTCTATGGAAAGATCGCTTTCCCGCAGTAGTTGTTTGGCGGCGGTCAGCCGGCATTGAAACAGAAAATCCTGCACCGTTTGCCCGGTTTCTTGATGATAGAGGCGTGAAAAATAAGAGCGGGAAAGGGAAAGCATCTCCGCCAATCCCGAAACGGTGATGGGCTCCCGATAGTGCAGGCGGATATAACTTTTCGCCCGCTGTATCGGCCCAATGCCCTCCTGTTCCTTCCGCAGGTCTTCCACGTAGCGCAAAAGGCGGAACAGGGTTTCCTGCAGAAAAAGAGGGTGCTCCTTTTCTTGGTACAGGGTGCGCCAGAATTCCTCGTAATAGGCACTATTCTTTTGGGGTTCCTTTGGGGTGAAAGCGGGTGACTGGCGGGAAAAGCCCAGATTGGTAAGGGTGGATTCCACGCCCTGGCCGATCAGTTCCACACAAAACCGATCCCAGGGGTCTGTCGGGTTCGGTTGCCATTGTACCCGATCGGTGGGGAAGAGGCAGAAGATATCCCCGGCCTGCACAGGGAAGGTGCCTTCCGAGGTGGTGAAGGTCCCCTTTCCTTTCAGAATGAAAAAGAGCAAATGATGTGTTCTGCCCGTGCGGGTGATACTGTTGGCGGGGGGTTGATGGCGGCAAAAATAATAAAGGCGGATATCCGGGCAAAAATGATAGCCCAGCATTACTGCGTTTGGAATAGGTTCCATAGAGTTCAACTCCTTTTCTTTATTTTAACACACAGTCTGCTCGTAGACAACACATTTTTATGGTTTTACCGCACAAAAGTTGCTTTACACAAAGTGGATTTTCCTGTAAAATGAAATCGTAAAAGGGAGTGATCGGATGTTAAAAGAAAAAATTCAAAAGGGCCTTCCAACAGTGGGGATGTACCTTGCTATGGGGGATTTGGCTTCTGCCAGAATTGCAGGATTGGCCGGGTATGATTATATCTGGATT
>JAZOXD010000142.1:0-2551 GCA_045659565.1 Eubacteriales bacterium
GTTTTTGCCGCCTACCCGCCAATTGGAGGGGCAAAGAAGATCAGAGAGGGTCTCCAGATAGTTACGGCAGAGGGCCGCATCCGCTCCGAAGGCGCTTTGGAAATAATCCGTCTTCAAAGCCTCAAAATCCACCTCTCGATCAAACAGCGTGGCGCCCATGGTGATCAAGGGCAAGGAGGTGGGCATCACCATCCGGTGGGTTTGATCATTCATACAACCGTTAAAGGAAAGCTTGGCGATATCCCGCATATCCCGGTTGGTTTCCCGGGAGATCTGCATATGTCCCAGATCGCAATACATATCCGTATAATAACGGTATTCAAACAAAAAGCTGGGGACGTTATTGCAGATATCCTTCCAATCCTGATGCCATTTCAACCGCAAAGAGGCGGGAGCGGGTTTATATTGGTTCCGCTTAAATTCGGGAACCGGGTCGGTATAGGGCTCGATCAGGTAGCCCTTTTCATAATGCAGGCCGATGGCAACGGTCATGGAGAAGCGGCGGGTGTTTTTCAATACTAATTTTTGGGGCGGGCGTTCCGTTTCGTTATACATAATGAACACCACCCGGGTATCGGCGCCGATCTTCTCCAGTTCGGCATCCAGCTCGTTCAAGAGCATCACATAATAATCCGTGGGGATCATTTTACGGCATTCTTCACATTCGCATTGGTTATTGATGGAATCCGCCAGCCACATATGAACATAGTCCACGTGGGGCTTGGATTTGATATAGTTCACCATATAATCCACCAGGAATTTACGGCTTTCGGGGTTGGAATAGCAAAATTGAGTGTGGAAGGTGGCGTTTTTAAAAAGATCCCGCTTACCATTGACCAGTGCTAAATGCTTGCGATTCTCGTCGGTTAACTCAACATGAATGGAATCATCGTCGTGGATACCGAAGCCTTCGAACATCCAGCCGTGGCCCAGGGTATGAAGCTGCAAGCCGGCCCGCTTCACATCCCGCTCAATGAGATCCACATAATCCCGAAGCATCCGCCAACTGGTTTCCTGACCCTTTTGCCGCATTTTATAATTGCCCACGTGGCCGTACCATTTATGCATATAGGAATAGGGCACCAGTCCCTCGATCATATACATATTCATTCCAACCTTAGGCAACCAATAGATCATATCCCTTACGTGTTCATAGCTCACAGCCCCTTCAATACATTGGCCCCGGAAGGGATAATCCGCCTTTTTGCGGTAAGTATAGGAATGATGATAAAGATCGGCCTTGGGCACCAGATCGCCCCCTTCCCCGGGGCGCAGAAAGCGGCAACCGGCGGAGTTGCAATACCGATAAATACCCATCAGAATACTCCGAGGGTTACTGCCGGCGATATAGCCGGACCCGTTTTCGATTTTTATATCGACAATATCCTCAATAAAGGGATCCTCCAGATCGGAGGTATCCAGTCCCAGTTCATCAAAAAGCCCCAACAAAATGGCATCTTCAGCCTTCGGAGGCAGTTTTTCCACCCGTTCCACCGAAGGAACGATGCTTCCCCGGGACATCCCCAAAATATATTTTTTCAGTTCTTCAATGCAATATTCAGCAGTTTCGCCCCGTTGGGCAGTGATGATCTTCATTCTTCTTCCTCCTAAAGTTATTTTCGGCGATCCGAACGGATAAAGGGCGCCTGAATCTTTTGTTGCAGCAACATTTTATATTTTTCCGGGCGGCGATAGGCGTTGCCATGAACTTCCTCTGCACGGTAGCGGCGGAGCATTTCCAGATCCAATTCCGCCCAATAAATACCTTCTGCCTCTCCTGCCTCCAGGATGCAGGTATCCCGGGAGCCGGAAAGTTCCGGTAGATAGGCCACCCCGTCGAACACCGAAGAATGGCCGTTGCAATCGGGCTGATCCCCGGGATAATTACAGGTTGCAACCGCCACCATATTCTCATAGGCCCGACCCCGCAATTGGGATAGGCGGTTAATCTCCATTGGGCAAGCGTTGGGTACCAAAATCAGTTCCGCCCCTTTCAGCATCAAGATGCGGGCGCTTTCCGGGAACTCCCGATCATAGCAGATCATCGCCCCCACCTGTACCGATCCCAATCGGGTATCCAGAGGCGCCACATAAAAATCCTCGCCGGGGGTCAGCCGGCATTCCTCCCCAAAATCACAGGTATGCACCTTGGCGTAATGCAACACCTTTCTGCCGAAACGGTCGAACAAGCAAAAACTGTTCCGGGGCAGGGGTTCAAATTCCTCTAAAAAGGTGATACCGATGGCAAGTTCCAGTTCCTTGGCCAAAGCGCCGAAGGCAGAAACGAACTCCCCTTGAACAGGGATGGCCATCGAACGAAGAAGTTGCAGATCCTCCGGGATTTGGTAGCCGTTGCTCCACATCTCCGGAAAAAGAGCAATATCCGCCCCCAGTTCCTTAGCCTTGCGACAAGCCTCCAACCCCTTTTGCAGGTTGGCCTCCGTGTTGCCCGTCGGCAGCAATTGCAGTAAAGCGAGCTTCAGCATCTTCTTTCCCCTCCTTTTGCAATTTAGTATAGTCGATTTTGCTTTGGATTGCAAGAGAGTCAACA
>JAZOXD010000143.1:0-5145 GCA_045659565.1 Eubacteriales bacterium
CAGAACGACATGGCTACGATCCGACTTCCGGCGGTGTGGACCGCAGCAATATCGACGAATTCCTGGCCTTTGATAAGATCGAGGCCATCGGCGGCAGCTTCTTCGTAAAAGAAGCCCTGGAAGCCATGGAAAAATAATGAACACATCAAAAAAAGAGCCGAAATTCGGCTCTTTTTTTATTCTTTTATAAATTCCGCAATCTCTTCCAAGCGGCAATTCAAAGCGGTGCAAAGCTTATCTAATGTTTTTTCCGTAATTTATAGGGAGAAAAACCTTTTTCCTTCTTCGATATGATATAAATCCTTATAACGATACCTTGTGTTTTTCGGAACACAAGGCCGTTACACGCCGTAAACCATCCAGATATAGATAAAGGCAGGAACGATAGCGGCCAGGGTGAAGGGAATGCCGATCTTGAAGAAATCCTTATTCTTCACTTCATAACCTTCCTTCCGCAAGATGCCGATACCGGTGATATTAGCGGAGGCGCCGATGGGGGTACAGTTGCCGCCCAGAGTGGCACCGGAGAGCAACCCGAAATAAAGAGGAGTGGGATCGATGCCCAGGTTCGAGGCCAAGCCGGCGATCACCGGGATCATGGTGGCCACATAGGGAATATTATCGATAAAGGCAGAGATCACAACGGAGCCCCAAACGATGATGGTATAAAGCAGGAACACATTTCCGCCACCGGCTTCTGCCAAAAGGCCGGCAGCCGCATCGATGACACCTTCGGCCGTGATACCGCCGATCATCAGGAACAGACCCAGCAGAATACCAATGGTATTGAAATCGATCTCCTTCAAAGGCTCGGTGATGGCGGAGAGCTTTTTCTTTTTGATAAAACTATAAACGATACCGATCACCATCAAAACACAGCAGATCAAGCCGTTGGTTTCGGCGGGTTTATTTTCGATAAAGGATGCGCCGATCAAAAGGGCCAGCAAAGCGATCAACAATGCAGAGGGCACATAATCGGTCACTTTGGTGCGTTCTGCGCCACCGGGAATGGGAGCCTTTTCCTTGCGGAAAAGGAAGGCTAAAATAATGGCGGATAATACCGCGCCCAGTTCAACGGCAAAGAAAATGCTGGGCTTGCCCTGATACCAGAAGAAATCCAAAAAGCTCATATCCAATGCAGAGCCCAACATAATGGCGGTGGTATCCCCTACCAAAGTGGCCGCACCTTGCAGATTGGAGGAAACGGCAATAGCGATAATAAAGGGCACCGGGTTGGTCTTTAACTTTTTGCAGATCTCCAGTGCCACAGGGGCGATCATCAAAACCGTTGCCACGTTATCCACAAAGGCAGAGATCACACCGGCGAAAAGAGCCAACGCCACCGCCGCCCATTTTACATTGGGGACCTTCTCCATAATCAGGTCTGCCAGCAAAGCGGGCATCTTACTTTCCACAAACAAGGCCACCAGCCCCATGGTACCGGCGATCATCAAAATTACATTAAAATCAATGGAGCCGAAGATTTGATTCGCCGGCAACATCCCGGTGGCAATAAAAACCAAGCCGGAGGCCAGGGCGATATAGGGCCGATACTTACCAAAGATCAGCATCAGCACATAAGTAGCAGCGAAAAGAATAATGGCAGGTAACATCTTATCTCTTCCTTTCAGTATAAAAGTATTTATTATTTTTCATTATTTCATTATGCCATAAAGAATTTAAATGTCAAGAGTTCTTGATTTCCGTTTTCGAAAATGATATACTGAGCAAAACACGTGAAGGAGCGCAAAAATGAGCAAATTACTGTTAAATTTTCAGGTTGATAACACGTTTTCAGTCGGCATTGAACGGCTAAAAAATATTTTAGATTTTGAAACCGGTGTCGGCATCACCGTGACCGCGGTGGAAGGCCACCGGGCGGGGGTTTGCCTGAAGAATGGGCAAGCCACCGTTTATTACCATAAAAAGCATTACTTCTTCCGTGCCTTGGGGCTTTTGGTGGAGCACGCCAAGACCGAAGCCGAATTTGAACTTTTTGAGGATACCTTCTTTGAAGAACTCTCCGTCATGATCGATACCTCCCGCGGGGCGGTTCCCACCGTGGACGGGGTAAACAAGATGATCGACTATATGGCTCTGATGGGTTACAGCATGGCCATGCTGTACACAGAAGACACCGTGACCATAGAGGGTTACGATTACTTAGGCTATATGCGGGGCCGTTATTCCCCCGAGGAATTGCGGACCATGGACGATTACGCCTTTGATTACGGCATTGAAATGATCCCCTGCCTGGAATGCTACGGCCATATGGAAAAATATTTGATGTGGCCGGAAGCCGCCCCTATCAAAGACACTACGGGAGTATTGCTGGCACGGGAGGAAAAGACCTTTGCCTTTTTGGATGCGTTGATCGGCCAGGTTTCCGCCTGCTTCCGCTCCAAGCGGATCCACATTGGGATGGACGAAGCCTGGGATATGGGTCGCGGTACCTTTATGAACAAGCATGGTTTTGTTCCCGCCTTTGAGATCTTCACGGAATTTATGGCCAGGCTGGTGACCATTACCGATAAATACGGGCTGACCCCCATGATGTGGAGTGATATGTACTTCCGCACCAGCGCCCCCGACCATCGGGGCTATTACCTGGTGGAAACCGAAATCCCAGAAGCGGTGGCGGAAAAGATCCCGCCCCAAGTGGAACTGGTATTCTGGCATTACGGCGAAAAACCCTTCTGCGATGATTATATGCTGAAAAAGCACACCGCCCTGGGCCGCAAAACCATTTTTGCCGGCGGTCTTTGGAGCTGGATCGGCCACTTTCCTGAAAATAACTATATGATGGAAACCAGCCGGTTTTCATTGAACGCCTGCCGCAACAACGGTGTTAAAGAGGCGATGATGACCCTTTGGCTCAACGACAACGGCGAATGTGATCTTTTTGCCAATCTGTTCGGTTTTTCCTTCTTTGCGGAACTTTGCTACGACAAGGATGCCTCCGATGAAAAGCTCCGGGCCCGTTTTGAAGCAACCACCGGCGGCAACTACGATGCATTCTATGCGATGAGCGCCTATCATAATAACTTCGACGAAGGAAATCCCTTTGAAAATTTCCATTCCCGGTTCTTCGGCAAGGCCCTGTTCTGGCAGGATATTATGGAAGGCCTTTACGACGCCAATCTTTACGAAAAACCCATGGCCGCCCATTATGCCGCCTATGCCGCCAAGATGAAGGAATTTAAGAAGGATCGCTGGAGTCATCTTTATGATTTTGCCGGAAAGATCTTCAGTTATTTGGCCATCAAGACCCTGATTGCCGAAAATCTGGCCCCCGCTTATAAAGACGGCAACAAAGAGGTTTTGGCAGAAATTGCCGAAACCCTGCTGCCCCAACTGAAGGAGGCGGTTCAGGCCATCCACACCGCCCATTTTGATCTTTGGGAGCAAAGCCTGAAGGACATTGGCTGGTGTAATATGGATTATCGCTACGCCGGCGTGGCCGCCCGTTGCGACACCGCCCAGCGGACCCTGCGGAGATATCTGAAGGGTGAACTCCCCGCCATCGGCGCCTTGGAAGAGGTTCGCCTGCCCAAGGTGGTGCGCGGCTTCACCGCCTTCAGCCTGATCTCTACTCCCAATCTGAAAACCTGATCAAAAAAGTGTGACACGGGGACAATCCCCATGTCACACTTTTTTTAGAATAGACTGAATCCTCCGAATCCCGTTCAGAGGACTCGCTTTACCCTTGGCACTCTGCGATACAGCGCACCAGGCAAGCGGTGGTGGTAAGGATCAAAGCAAGTGCAAAGATCAGAACCCCCACGATGATGGCGCCCACCACGCTGGTGGCGGCAAAGGAAACCCCCAGCAGGATTAGCGCTGCCAACGCTGCCAGTAAAATTCCCGCCAGCAAGGCTGCCAAAGCGTTGCATAGGCAACGGCACCCGCCGTTTTGCCGCACCCAGGGAGAAACCAGCAGAATGACCGCCAGATAAACCACCGCAACCCCCAATGCCACCCACAAAAAAACCGGGGTTACCGTGATCACTGCGGTGATCTGCAAAAAGGCTGCGATCACACCAAGGATCCCACTGACCACTGCGGCCAGACCCACGCAGCTACGGTTACTATCGCAACAAAATAAAGACATCTTGTTCACCTCCATTATCAATTTATGCAAAATGAGGCGAGATGTGTTGAAAAAGGGGCGGATTTGCCTTGATTTTTTGGGGGGATATGATAGAATATTCAAAAAAACTAAGGAGCACATATATGGACAAAAAATATAACCGCCTGAAATGGGCTTGCTATTCCTCTAATCTTTCGATGTCGGTGGTGGGAAATCTTTCTCCCCTGCTGTTTCTCACCTTCCGCTCCCTTTACGGCATCAGTTATTCCCTTTTAGGGTTGTTGGTACTGATCAATTTTTGCACCCAATTGGGGATCGACCTGGTGTTTTCCTTTTTCTCCCACAAATTCAATATTTCGAAAACCGTTAAGACTATGCCTTACCTCACCCTGGCGGGGTTGATGGTCTATGCCCTTTGGCCCTTTTTCTTCCCCGGGTCAATTTATGCGGGATTGGTTTTGGGGACCCTGCTTTTTTCTGCGGCAGCAGGGCTGGGCGAAGTTCTGATCAGCCCGGTGATCGCCGCCATCCCCTCCGAGGATCCGGACCGGGAAATGAGCAAGCTTCATTCTATTTACGCCTGGGGCGTGGTGGGCGTGGTGATCTTCAGCACCCTCTTTTTACTGGCCTTTGGTAAGACTGCCTGGCAATGGTTGGCCCTTTGCTTTGCGCTGGTGCCCCTTTGCTCCCTTCTTCTTTTTTCCGGGGCGAAGATTCCCCAAATGGAAACCCCGGAAAAGGTCTCCGGCGCCCTGCAGCTTTTAAAAAACAGCGGCATCTGGGCTTGCGTATTGGCCATCTTTTTGGGTGGCGCCGCCGAATGCACCATGGCCCAATGGGCCAGCGGCTATTTGGAGCGAGGCCTGGGGATCACCAAGGTTTGGGGCGATATTTTCGGCGTAGCCCTTTTTTCGGTAATGTTGGGGTTAGGCCGCAGCCTTTACGCAAAGATCGGCAAAAACATTTCAAAAGTTCTTTTGTGGGGCGCCGCAGGGGCTGCCCTTTGCTACCTGATTGCGGCCATTGCCCCGTTCCCGGTCATCGGACTTCTGGCC
>JAZOXD010000144.1:0-4393 GCA_045659565.1 Eubacteriales bacterium
TGGTATCGCACTCACGCTGCCTATTTTCAGTGCTGCTATCTGCGCTGCACTTTCTCTCACCGGCTTGGCCGGCGGTGCGGCGGTGGCCGGCTGTTGTGCTCAGATGATCGGCTTTGCCGTCATGAGCTTTAAGGAAAACCGCTGGGGCGGACTGGTATCCCAGGGTTTGGGAACATCGATGTTGCAAATGGGTAATATCGTTCGTAATCCCCGGATCTGGATCCCACCCATCGTGGCTTCCGCCATCACCGGCCCTCTGGCTACCTGCTTCTTCAAACTGCAGATGAACGGAACCCCCGTATCCTCCGGCATGGGTACCTGTGGTCTGGTGGGTCAGATCGGCGTTTATACCGGTTGGGTCAATGATGTGGCGGCCGGTACCAAGGCGGCGATTACGACTATGGATTGGGTTGGTCTGGTGCTGATCTGCTTCGTTTTGCCGGCGATTCTTTCTTGGGTGGGCGGCCTGATTCTGCGTAAAATCGGCTGGATCAAAGAGAATGATCTGAAGCTCTGATTGGTTTACATAATATTCGAAACACCTCTGGAACAAATGGTTTCAGAGGTGTTTTTTTAGTGCAAAAAAAGTTGCGTTTTTTTATAAAATACTATTGATTTTTCATAATTATTTGATATAATTTAAATCAAGGGGAGTGTTCTTGGGTGCTCAGTGGGTGCTTAGTGGAGTAAAACACCCCCTAATCTGATTTTCCGAAAGGGGGTATACGCATGGCATATTTAACCGGTTATTCCGAACATTTCGTGGACGAAAAAGGCCGGGTGATCCTGCCGAAGAAGCTGAAAGAGCTGATGGGCAGCGATTTGGTTTTGACTCGTGGTCTGGATGAATGCGTATACGTTTTCACTCGGGAAGATTGGAACGCTTTTGAAGTAAAGATTGCCCGCCTGCCTATGTCCAAGGGTCGGGATATCAGCCACTTCTTCAACACTTACAAAATTGATGTAACGGTGGATAAGCAAGGCCGTGTCCAACTGTCCCAGGCATTGCGCCGGTTGGCTGCCATCGACGGAAATGCAGTGATCGTAGGTAACGGCAACCGTGCCGAAATCTGGAATCCTGAAAGCTTTGCCGAAATGGAAAAGAAGCTGGATACCAAGCAGATCGTTGCTGTTATGGATGAGATGGATTTCTGATGAAGGCGTTCGAACACTACAGCGTAATGGCGCAAGAATGCATCAACGCTTTGAAAATTCGCCCCGATGGAATCTATATGGATGCCACCCTGGGTGGGGGCGGACACAGCAGTTTGATTGCTGCGGAACTTAAAAACGGCTTGCTGATCGGGATTGATCAAGATCGGGACGCCATTGCGGCGGCCACCGAACGGCTAAAACCCTTCGGTTCCCGTTTCAAGGCTGTCAAATCTAATTTCTCCGCTATCAAGGATGTGGCGGAAGGGGAAGGGTTCTCTTCGGTAGACGGAATCCTCTTTGATCTGGGTGTTTCCAGTTTTCAATTGGATGAAGAATCCCGAGGCTTCTCTTATCGGTTTGATGCCCCCTTGGATATGCGGATGGACCGGGAAAATCCGTTGGATGCATACCAGGTGGTCAATGGTTATTCTCAACAGCAGCTCACTGATATTCTTTATCGCTACGGCGAAGAAAAAATGAGCCTTCGCATCGCCGCTGCCATCTGTCGCAAACGGGCAGAGGCTCCTATTGAGACCACCGGCCAGCTGGTGGAATTGATCGAAAAGGTTTTTCCGCCCAAGGATCGCTACGGGAATAAACATCCCGCAAAACGAACCTTCCAGGCGATTCGGATCGAAGTGAACGGCGAATTGAAGATTTTGGAGCAATCCATCCGGGATGCGGTTTCTCTCTTGAAGCCCGGCGGGCGGATTGCGGTCATGACGTTCCATTCCTTGGAAGATCGCATTGTAAAAAACGTTTTTGCAGATCTGGCCAGTGGCTGTATCTGTAACAAGAATATGCCGATCTGTGTTTGTGGTCGAACTCCTGTTGTGAAGCAGATCACCCACAAGCCGATCACGGCAACGGCTCTGGAACTGGCCGAAAATAATCGTTCTAAGCCCGCAAAACTGCGGGTATGTGAAAAAATCTGAAGTTGAAAAAGGAGAATCCGACAATGAAAAAATTCAATATCCACGGTATTCGGTGGGGCACAGTGCTCTGCTTGGCGGCGATTTTGATCGTTGGCGGATACCTTTTGTACAGTCATATCGCTTTGAATAACATTTCTGATCAGTTGCTCAAAGCTAAAAATGAATTAACCGCTCTGGAAGGAGAAGCCGGCGCCATGCAGGTTTCTATCGATGCCAAAAACCAGATAGGGGAGATCGAACGGATCGCCACCGAAGAACTGGGAATGGTTAAAATCGAAAACTACCAAATCCAGACCATCAACCTGCTTACCGACGATACCATCGAAATCGTAAAGGATGAGCCTAAAAGCAATAGCTGGTGGGATGGCGTAGTGGCCGAATTCAATATTCTTTTGGAATATCTGAACTAAGGACTAATATAGTGAAACGAGAGTGGGAATTTATTCTTACTCTCATTTTGCGCTTATATGGAGAGATAAAATTTGTCGTTTTTTTCGGCAGAGCACCGAAAAATGAAGGGAAGGAGCGGCTTAATGGGAAAGAGTCCAAGTAAATCAATGGTGATCCGCAGTACCATTTTGTTGGGTTTTTTTGCGGTAGCCTTGCTGGTTTGGATGGCGGGAACGCTGGCCAATTACCAGATCGTGAATTATAACTTTTATCAAACCAGAGCCATCCAGCAGCAGACGATGGATACCACCCTCACGCCTGAGCGCGGCACTATCTACAGCCGCAACTATACTGCTCTGGCCATTTCCGCCCCGGTGGAAACTGTCTATATCAATCCCAAAGGGGTGGACGATGAGTCTGCACCTGTTGTTGCACGGGGTCTGGCCGAAATTTTAGGGGTGGAGGAATCCGCTATTCTGGAAAAGGCCAAAAAGAATAACTACTATGAACTGATCAAGCGCCGGATCGATTCCGAAACCGCCGATCAGGTGCGGCAATTCATTGATAAAAATGATCTTTCGGGGATTCATCTGGTGAACGATACCAAGCGTTATTACCCCAACAACAGTCTGGCCTGCCACATTTTGGGCTTTACCGGTACCGACAATGTGGGTCTGGACGGAATTGAAAAGATCTATAACGAATATTTGCAGGGTACCAGCGGTAAAATGATTACCGCCAAAAACGCCATCGGTGAAGAATTGCCCTATGAATACGAAACCTATGTAGAAGCTCAAAACGGCCGTAATGTGGTTCTCACCATTGACGAAACGGTGCAGTATTATCTGGAAAAACACCTGCAGGCCGCCCGGCTGGAACAGCAATGTCTGGAAGGTGCCGCCGGTATTGTGATGAATGTGAAAAACGGTGAAATTTTGGGAATGGCTTCCTTGCCCAATTACGATCCCAATCAGTATAATTCCATCACCGACCAGATGATGCTGGAAAACTTGGCAAGCCTGACCGGCGAGGAGCTGGAAACCACCACCTCCGATTACCGCAACAAGATCTGGCGTAACAAATGTACGGTGGATACCTATATGCCCGGTTCCACCTTCAAAATTGTCACCCTCTCCATGGCGTTGGAGGAAGGGTTGATCAACACCAACAATACTTACAATTGTCCCGGCTATATCCGGGTGGCCGATCGCTCCATCCGTTGCTGGAAGAGCGGGGGGCACGGGGTACAAAGCCTTTCCAAGGCCATTCAGAACTCTTGTAACCCGGCTTTTATCACCATCGGTGCCCAGGTAGGCCCCACCACCTTCTATCAGTATTTTAAAAATTTCGGACTGACCGAAAAAACCGGGGTAGATCTGACCGGTGAAGCCAGCGGAATTTGGTTCTCTAAATTCCAGGAAGTGGAATTGGCCACCGCCTCCTTCGGTCAGAACTTTAAAGTGACTCCGTTGCAGATGCTCACCGCCGTTTCAGCGGCCGCCAATGGCGGTGATTTGGTGACCCCCCACGTGGTGCGCGAAATCACCGAAACCCAGGAAGACGGTAGCGAAAAGGTGATCAAGAGCTTTTCTGCTGAGGTGAAGCGTCAGGTAATCTCCAAAGAAACCAGCAGCCTGGTTTGCGACCTTCTGGAAGAGGTTGTTTCGGTGGGTTCCGGTAAAAATGCCTATGTAAAGGGCTATCGGGTGGCCGGTAAGACCGGTACCTCCGAAAAGATTGACGTGTATAACGCCACCGGCGAAAAGACCTATATTTCGTCCTTTATCGGCTTTGCTTCGGCGGACGACCCCGAATATGCCTTTCTGGTGATGCTGGATACTCCCAGCAAAAGCGAAATCTACGGTGGTATTATCGCCGCCCCCGTCGCCGGTGATGTGCTGGCCGATATCCTG
>JAZOXD010000145.1:0-4574 GCA_045659565.1 Eubacteriales bacterium
TTTAAAGATATTAAAACCAAGGATTATTACTATAAGGCCGTGCTTTGGGCGGTGGAACAAGGGATCACCACAGGGATGACCCAAAACACCTTCCAACCCAGCGGCATGTGCAGTCGCGGGCAGGGGGCCACCTTCCTGTGGCGCAGCGCTGGGGAGGTAAACCCCAACGGGGGAACCAACCCCTTTAAGGACGTGAAGGCGAAAGCCTATTATTACACCGCCGTTTTGTGGGCGGTGGAGGAGGGCATCACCAACGGACTGGAGGCCACCCGCTTCGGCCCCGATTCCCAATGCACCCGGGGCCAGATCGTCACATTCCTTTACCGTCACTTTAATTAAAGAAAATTGCCCGTGTGTTTTTAACACACGGGCAAAGTTTATTTTTGTGGGCTTATATAATAATACCCATCCGGTAAGGGACGGCATTTAATGCCGAAGATTGTATCAATCAAGCCCCTTTCCACCAGCGTTTGCGGTGCGCCGAAGCCTTCTAAAACACCATTTTTCAACACCAGCAGTTCATCGCAATATTGCAAAGCCAAAGGAAGATCGTGCAAAACCGCAACGATGCATTTTTCCTTTAAGCCCTTCAATTGCTCCATCAATTGAAATTGTCCGCCGATATCCAGATAGGTGGTGGGCTCGTCCAAAAAGAGATAGGGGGTATTCTGGGCCAATAACATCGCCAGATAAACCCGCTGTCGTTCCCCGCCGGAAAGGCTGTTTAAGGGCCGTTCTGCAAAGGGAAGGGTATCGGTGGCCTCCATGGCTTTGTAAATGGCCGTCTCATCATTTTTACTGAATCGCCCGGAAAGCCGCAAATAAGGGTAGCGTCCATAGGATACCAGTTGGCCGGCGGTCATCTCCGGCAGATTGCGCCCCTGGGGTAAAAGCGCCAGTTCCCGGGCCAGTTCCTTAGGGGTTCGGCTTTCGTAGGGAATGCCGTTTAATAAAAGTTCCCCGCTTTTGGGGTGCTCCAATCGGGTCAATAGCCGGATCAGGGTGGTTTTTCCGCTGCCGTTCGGGCCAATGATGCCGTATATGCGGCCGGGTTCCAGCCGGAAGGAAAGCCCCTTTAAGACCGTTTTTTTACCATAGGAAAAAGAAAGGCTTTTTGCCTCAATCATAAAACGTTCGCCCCCTTTTGCTCAAGATCAAAGTGATAAAGAAGGGGCCGCCCAAAAAGGCCAGCAGAATGCCCACCGGCAGTTCATAGGGGGCAAACAGAACCCGACCCAAAAGATCCGATAACAGCACCAAAATGCCCCCGCCCAAAGCCGAGGCCGGGATCAAAAGTCGATGCTGGGGTCCCACCAGTCGCCGGGCAATGTGGGGCACCAGCAGGCCGATGAAGCCCAAAAGCCCCCCAAAGCTTACGGCGCTGCCTGCTAAAACAGCGGCGGTCATCAGCATCCAAAAGCGTGTGCGCCCCAGGTTCATGCCCAATGCCCGGGCAGAATCCTCCCCCAGGCTTAAAATATCTGCTTGACGGGCCATCCAAAAGGCGACCAGTAGCCCCAAAAGGATCATCCACCAGGCGGGATTTAATCGGCCAAAGGTCACGCCCCCCAGCCCGCCAACGGAAAAGGCGTTGGCATCGTAAATACTATCCGGGAACAAACTTTTAACCGTGCTGATTCCGGCGGTAAGAATACTACTGACCGCAATTCCAACCAGAGTGATCCCCAACTTGCTTAAACCGGTGCGGGCGGCCACGAAATAGATGCAAAGGCAAGCGGCCAAGGCACCCAAAAAAGCTGCCGGCGGCAAAAGGCCGATGGCCTCCGGTGCCAGTGCCATCAGTAAAACAGCGGCCAGTCCCGCTCCGGCGTTTACGCCGATGATGTTGGGGGCGGCCATGGGATTTTGTAAACCCGCCTGGATCAATACCCCCGCCACCGCCAAGGCGCTTCCTGCCAAGGCAGCCCCCAATACCCGGGGCATCCGCAAATAAAAAAGGATGCGAAAGGCGGCACTTTGTTGATCCGTCAGTTGAGAAAGTTCCAACCGGGTAGAACCGAAAAGCAGGGCGGCGGCAAAGCTCACTATAAAAAGGACCCAAAGCAACAGCAGGGCGGAAGTATTCTTCCGCCCTTGTTTATTGAAAGATTTCAGGGAAAATGAGTTTTGCAAGGTATTCATAGCTTTCATCCCATCGGTTGTTTGGTTTGTAGTGGAAAAGGTCCTTGGGTAATACCACATAACGTTCCTTTTGAACCGCCTTCAGCCCTTGCCAGGCGGGGTTTTGTTCCAGATTTTCCGCCAGATAGGCCTTGGCGCTTTTTTCGCTGCCCATAGTAGAGATCAGAATCAGATCCGGATCCTGCCGGATCACTTCCTCCGGACTCAGTTCCTCCAAAAGGGAGGGGTGGGCATCGGCAATATTGAAAATGCCGAACTCCTTTAAGATCTGCCCGGCAAGATGATCCTCGCCCTTGGCTTTGATGCCGGTGGAATAAGCCCGCATCAAAAGGGCGGTTTGATCCGTTTTGGCCGGGATCTTTTCCAAAATGGCGTCGATCCGCTTTTGAACTGCCGTCACGTGCGTTTCAAAGGCTTCCGGATTTTGGGTGGCGGCGCAAAAAAGTTCCATTAAAGCGCTGTAATCCTGAAAGGTATCCACCCGGAAATAGGCGGTGGCGATGCCCATTTGATCAAAACTTTCCTTCAGGGAAAGATGGACCGCAAGATCGGCTGATAAAATCACCAAATCCGGTTCCAGAGCCACCACGCTTTCGGTGTTGACTTCCTTTACCGTGCCAACAATGGTTGCATCGCTCAACTCCAGCCCCCGTTCGTCAATGGCATCTTGGGTGGCCCCCACCAGGGAACCCCCCGCCAAAAGCCAGCATTCCGCAAAGGAACCGTAGCAGCAGACCACCCGGCTTTCCTTGGTTAGCTCAACCGCATTCCCCAAAGCGTCAGCAAAGCCCTCCGACGGGGGCTTTGCCTTGGGGGCGCAACCTGCCAAAAGGCAAAGCAGCAGGCCAAGGGCCAATAGCTTAGCGCTGTAATAAGTCTTTTTCAAGGATCTTGTCCTTCCGTTCTAAAAGATCATTGCCAAACAGGGCGGCTTCCAAGGCTTCCACACCCAGACGGTCGATGGCCAGCCCCAGCCGTTCCTTTTGGTAAGCGTTTTCCCGGAACCAAAGTAAGGTTTTTTCCAGAATGGGTAAAATTTCTTCTTCCTCCACCAGCCGGGAAAGGGGCGTGCCCATTCGGGTGCTCTTGCCCCAGGTTCCGCCCACAAAGATGCGGTAAAGGGTTTTGCTTTCGTGGGCAACAGCTTTAAAGGGACATTTGCCGGTGCAAAGGCCGCAGCTGATGCAGCGATTTTCGTCGATTTTTAATTTGCCGTTTTCCACCGTGGCTGCCTTCATGGGACAGCGGGTTTCCACAGCACACTTTTTGCAACCCTTACAAAGGGACGCATCAAATTGAGGAACCTTATGCCCCTCCACACCGAAGTCATTCAGGCTGGGTTTGATGCAGCTATTGGGACAGCCCCCTACGCCGATCTTGAATTTATGGGGCAAAACAATGCCCTTCCAACCCAGATAAAAGGCGTCGTGGATCTTTTTGGCCAGAGCCTGGGTGTCGTAGTTGCCGTAGATGCAGGTGGTTCCTTTGCAGGCAACCACCGGGCGAACCTTAGGACCGGTGCCGCCAAAATAGAGGCCGTGTTCCGCGGCAAAGGCCCGGGCGGGTTCGATCTTTTCAAAGGGGATGCCCGGCACTTCCACCGAAAGCCGGCTGGTGCAGATTAGCTTGCCGTTGCCAAATTCCCGGGCCAAAGCGGCCAGATCTGCAAAGTTTTGGGCAGTAAACACCGTCCCGGGGGCAACCACCCGCCCGGAAAACAGTTCGGTACCCCTATTTTGTAAAAATCCAAGGCCTTTTACCTTGTTGATTTCTTCTGTAGTCATTGTAAATGGATCCTTTCTTTTTGATGCATTTAGTATATCAAGTTTTTTAATCAAAAGCAACTCAATTATGTTGATTTTTCGTTGCTGTAGTGCTATAATCAAAATAAGGCAGGTGTTTTGATGAAAGCAACTCTTTGCAAAAAGGCCATCGAAATGATGGAAAAGGCCTATGCACCTTATTCCGGTTATCGTGTGGGGGCGGCGTTGCTGGCGGCCTCCGGCAAAATCTATACCGGCTGCAATATCGAAAATGCCGCCTATTCACCAACAGTCTGCGCCGAGCGAGTGGCATTTTTTAACGCCATCAGTGCCGGTGAGCGGGAATTGGTTTCCATTGCCGTGGCCGGTGGAAAAGAGACTGTGGCAGAAAACGGCTTTCCGCCCTGCGGAGTTTGTCGTCAGGTGATGGCGGAATTCTGCGGCCCGGATTTTGCCGTATTGGTGGCCCGGCCCGATGGCTTCACGGAATATTCCTTGGAGGAATTGCTGCCGGCGGCTTTTACCCCGATAAATATTAAGGAGAATAAAATTGAGCAAAATTAAGTTGATCGCTTTTGATCTGGATGGTACCCTTACCCAACATAAAACCAAATTAAGCCCCGAAAATCGGGCGATGCTGGAAAAATTGGACAAGCGCTATAAACTGTT
>JAZOXD010000146.1:0-7636 GCA_045659565.1 Eubacteriales bacterium
AAACCACCGGCTCGCCTGCCAGTTCAACGATGGCAACAAACCGGTATTTACGTTCGATAAATTTTCCTTCATACATATTTTGATAAACCATGAATTTATTTTATCATCCCTATTGCAAAAAGAAAAGAACATTTTTCTTTACTTTTAAAAATATCATGTTAAAATAAACTTAACAACTTCCGGGAGGAAAAGATATGTTAAAAGCAGGCTTTTCGAGATTTGATATAACACCGCCTTTCGGCGCTGATATTTCCGGCTATTTTCATCGCCGATTAGCGGATAATATTCTGGATCCAATATACTTGAATGCGGTTGCGATCTCCAATGATTCCGAAACGATCTTGCTGATGGCGCTGGATTTCATCGGGATCCGCCGCCTCTATGTTGAAAAGATTAAGAAAGAGATTGCGTCCCGCACCGGCCTGCAGGAAAAGAATATTCTGATTGCCGCCCTGCATCAACACACTTCCTGCTGTCTGGACAATCAGCGTGACACTCGCCTGCGGGATGAACAGTATATAGACGTTTTGATTCGTCGGATGGGGGATGCCGCCCAAATGGCTATTGCTGACCTCAACCCCGCAAAGGTTGGCACCGCCGCCCTGGAGGTGGCAGAACCCATTGCCTTTGTTCGCCGTTATTTCGGGGAAGACGGCGCCGTCTATACCAACCCCTCCTCTAAAATTAAATTGGCCCGCCGTTGCGCAGAGGCCGATAATACCATGCGCCTGATTCGGTTCTGTCGGGAAGATGCCAACGATATTGCATTGATTAACTTTTCTACCCACCCCGACGTTATTGGCGGCAATGCTTTTTCTGCCGATTGGCCCGGCTTTGTCCGTAAATTCGTGGAAGAAGATCTGGCGGGTGTTTCCACCATTTTCTTCACCGGTTGCCAGGGGGACAGCAATCACTATGATTTCTTCAAGCCTTTCGAAGAACGCCTGAAGGGCACCCGCTATGAGCATAGCGCTTATATGGGACGCGTGGTGGCCGATGCGGTAGTAAAGGCCTGGGATCATACCCAATTGCAGGAAGAAGACGAAATTTTTGCCGAAGAAACCATCGTTTATAATAAAACCAACACCGAAGGCATCGAAGATTACGACCATTATAAAGCTTGGTACGAAGATTATGAAGCAGGTAAATTAAGCACTAAGCCCCATATCACGGAACTGGCCTATGCCAGCCGGATTATTAAACTGCGGACAACCGCTATTTTCCTTCCCGTTCCCTTAACGGTGATGGGCTTTGGTAACGTCACTTTTGTGGGCTTCGGCGGCGAAGCCTTCACCGCATACGGGGAAGCAATGCGAAAACTGGCTCCCGAAAAGTTCGTGGTTTGTGCCGTTTGTGCTAACGGATATGAAGGCTACCTGCCTACGGAAGAAGCCTTTGAACAGGGCGGCTACGAAGCAAAAAGTTCCCTCTTTACCCCCACTTTGGAAAAAGAGATTCTTACCGCCGCCGAATCCATTCTGAAAAAAATCTGAAAAACGGCGCCCAACTTCGGGCCCGTTTTTTTACTCTTTTTTATATATAATACTTTATTTTATTTAATATCTATGTTATAATAAACTGAATAATAATATGGAGAAGTATACGGTATGGTGATTTTAGGGATCGACCCCGGTTATGCCACTGTGGGCTACGGTGTAATTGAATATCATCGGGGAAGATTCCGGGTGCTGGATTACGGCGCCGTTACCTCCCCGGCGGGAATGGATTTTCCCAGCCGGTTGCAGATTATCCACGAAGGCATCTGCGAACTATGTGATCGCTATCAACCTGATTGTATGTCGGTGGAGGAACTGTTTTTCAATACCAATATCACCACCGGTATTCAGGTAGGTCACGCTCGGGGTGTAATCTTGTTGGCCGGCAAACAAAAGGGCGTGCAGTTTTTTGAATATACCCCTCTCCAGGTGAAGCAAAGCGTGGTGGGCTATGGCCGGGCCGAAAAGCATCAGGTGATGGAAATGACCCGTCAGCTTTTGGGGCTGGAACGCATCCCCCGGCCCGATGATGCGGCGGACGCTCTGGCATTGGCCATCTGCCACGCTCATAGCGCAAAATCCAATTTAAGAATGATTTAACTTTAAACAGGGTCGGATGATCCTGAACCCTTTATAGGAGTATTATCAATTATGATCTCAACATTAAACGGAAAAATTTTGGAAAAAGGCGGCGACTATGTGTTGATCGAGTGTGGCGGCGTGGGCTTTTCCGCCCTGATGTCTCGCTATAGTCTGGATCAACTACCCGCCCCCGGCGAAACGACCATGATTTTCACCCACCTGAATGTGCGGGAGGATGCTATGGAACTGTTTGGCTTTGCCGATCGGGAAGAGCGTGAATGCTTCCGGATGATCACCGGCGTTTCCGGCATCGGCCCCAAGGGCGCTTTGGCCATTCTTTCTCAACTGACTCCCGGTGAACTGGTTGCCAGCGTGGTCATGGGGGATAAGGCCAATATCACCCGAGCCAAAGGGATTGGCCCCAAGGCCGCCGAACGGTTGGTTTTGGAACTGAAGGATAAATTCAAGGGAATGACCCCGATGCAGGTCAACAGTGCGGCTTCCAGCCCGGTGCAGGGCACCGCCTCCAAGAGCCTGGAGATCATTGAAGCGCTGATGGCTCTGGGCTTCACCCAACCGGAGGCCAAACATGCCGTTGCCGCCCTGGATCTGGAAAGCCTCTCGGTTGAAGAGGCCATCACCCAAGCATTGAAAGGATTTGCACAATGATTGAGAGCGATTTTGAAAATAGATTGGTTTCCACCACCCTGGAGATGGAGGATACCGATATTGAAGATTCCCTGCGTCCCCGCAAAATGGACGATTATATCGGCCAGACTAAAGCCAAAGAAAACCTGAAGGTGTTTATTGAAGCCGCCAAAAAGCGGGGCGATAGCCTGGATCATTGCTTGCTGTATGGCCCTCCGGGTCTGGGCAAGACCACCCTGGCCGGCATTATTGCCAATGAGATGGGCGTCAGCCTGCGGATTACCAGTGGTCCGGCCATCGAAAAGCCCGGTGATCTTGCTTCGCTGATCACCAACCTGCAGCCCGGCGATGTGCTGTTTATTGACGAGATTCATCGCCTTTCCCGGTCAGTGGAGGAGGTGCTCTACCCGGCTATGGAGGACTACGCTGTGGATATCATCATTGGTAAAGGTCCCTCTGCCCGGAGCATTCGTCTGGATTTGCCCCGATTTACGCTGATCGGTGCCACCACCCGGGCGGGCCAGATTTCTTCGCCTTTGCGGGATCGGTTCGGGGTGCTCACCCGGCTGGAACTCTATAAGCCGGAGGAACTGCGGGATATCGTTATCCGCTCTGCCGGTATTTTGGGAATCCCGGTGGATCCTGATGGCGCTATGGAGATCGCCAAGCGCTCCCGGGGTACGCCCCGTATCGTAAACCGAATGCTGAAGCGGGTGCGAGATTTTGCCGAGGTTCGTGGCAATGGTGTGATTGATCGGGAAATTGCCGATTTGGCATTGCAGGCGTTGGAGGTCGACCATCTGGGGTTGGATTCCATCGACCGGCGGATGCTGGAAAGTATTATTAAGAATTATAATGGGGGTCCAGTGGGGTTAGAAACTCTGGCGGCCACCATTGGGGAAGAGGCCATTACCCTGGAGGATGTTTATGAGCCCTATCTGTTGCAGATCGGCTTTTTATCCAGAACCCCCCGGGGCCGGATGGTCACTGCCAATGCCTATGAGCATCTGGGCCTGAAGCCCAACGGCCAGCGGCAATCGGCAGAACAATTACGTTTTGAGGATTAATGTTATGTGGATCGCAGACGATTGGAAAGATTATCAACTGCTGGATACCTCCAGCGGGGACCGCTTAGAGCGCTGGGGCGATTATGTTCTGGTACGACCGGATCCCCAGGCCATCTGGCAAAGTGAAAAGACCCGCCCGGAATGGCGCAAGCCCAACGCCATCTATCATCGCTCCAAAAGCGGCGGCGGAAACTGGGATATCAAAAATCTGCCGGAAAGCTGGAAAATCCGCTATAAGGATCTTACCTTCCGCATCAAACCCATGAACTTCAAACACACGGGCATCTTCCCGGAACAAGCGGTGAATTGGGATTTTATGCAGGAACAGATCAAAAAAGCCGGTCGCCCGGTCAAGGTCTTGAACCTGTTTGCCTATACCGGCGGCGCTACCATGGCCTGTGCAGCGGCAGGGGCTTCGGTGGTGCACGTGGATGCCTCCAAGGGTATTGTATTGCATGCCAAGGAAAATGCCCAGCTTTGCGGCCTGGGTGATAAACCCATCCGCTATTTGGTGGACGATTGTATGAAATTCGTGGAGCGGGAGATCCGCCGCGGAAATAAATACGATGGGATCGTGATGGATCCGCCTTCTTATGGCCGGGGCCCCGGCGGGGAGGTTTGGCAACTGGAAGAAAAACTATATCCCTTTATGACCCGGGTGATGCAGCTTCTTTCGGATCAGCCGGTGTTCTTTATTCTTAATTCCTATTCCACCGGCCTTTCGGCATCGGTGATGGAATATTTGTTGCGCCTGACAATGCCCAAGGGTGTGGGCGGGCGCTTTGAAAGCGGAGAAATCGGCCTGCGTTGCGCCGACGGGAATGCCTTTCCCTCGGGCTCTGCGGCCAGATGGTTCTCGGAGGAGTAAATGTCCAATATTATTGAGGTTCAACAATTGAATTTTGCCTATCCCGCCCCGGAGGGGAAAAAGCCCTTCCCGGTGCTCCACGATGTTTCCCTGAATATCGGGGAAGGGGAGTTTGTGGCGGTGCTGGGACATAACGGCTGCGGTAAAAGTACCCTGGCCAAACATTTCAATGGTATCCTGAAGGCCGATAGTGGCAAGGTGCGGGTGCTGGGGATGGATCCCGCCGATGATGCCCACCTGATGGAGATTCGCAAAAACGTGGGGATGGTGTTCCAAAATCCCGATAACCAGATCATCGCCACTGTGGTGGACGAGGATGTGGCCTTCGCTTTGGAAAATCTGGGCGTGCCCTATCCTGAAATGAAGGAGCGGGTGGAAGAAGCCTTAAAACTGGTTGGAATGTGGGAATACCGCCATCGGGCGCCCCATCATCTTTCCGGCGGACAAAAACAGCGGATTGCCATTGCGGGCATCCTGGCAATGCACCCCAAGTGTATCGTGCTGGATGAGCCCACTGCAATGCTGGATCCCCAGGGCCGTAAAGAAGTCATCAAAACGGTTAAGCGGCTGAATCGGGAAGAGGGGATCACCGTTGTTTTGATCACCCACTATATGGATGAAGCCGTCCAGGCAGACCGTGTGGTGGTGATGGGCGAAGGGGAAGTGGTACTGGACGGTACCCCCCAGGATGTATTCCAAAACGTGGGCCTGCTGCACAGCCTGGCCTTGGATGTGCCCCAAACGGCAGAACTGATGTTCGCTCTGCGGCAAGAGGACATCAAGGTCCCCATCGCCGTCTTGAACGAAGAGGATTGCATTGCTGAAATCGAAAAATTGCTGGGAGGGATGAACCAATGATCAAAACCGAGCATCTTTCCCATCTTTATAGCGTTGGCACCCCCTTTGAAACGGCAGCCATCGAGGATATCAACCTGCATATCAAAAAGGGCAGCTATACCGGCATTATCGGCCATACCGGCTCCGGTAAAAGCACCCTGATCGCTCATTTTAATGCCATTCTGAAGCCCACCTCCGGCAAGATCTATATTGACGGCCGGGATCTTTGGAGCAGCGATAAAAAGGAGCGGATCCAGACCCGCTTTGATGTGGGCTTGGTGTTCCAGTACCCCGAGCATCAGCTTTTTGAAGAAACCGTTTATAAAGACATTGCCTTTGGCCCGAAGAATATGGGCCTTTCCGAAAGCGAGATTCAACGTCGGGTAGAAAAGGCGGTGGCCTTTGTGGGGCTGGATCGAAATTTGTTGGAAAAATCCCCCTTTGATCTTTCCGGCGGTCAGAAGCGGCGGGCGGCCATTGCGGGTGTAATGGCGCTGGAGCCTAAAGTGCTGATTTTGGATGAGCCCGCTGCCGGCCTGGACCCCAAAGGTCGGGACGAAATTCTGGGTCGGATCCGGGATTATCATCAGGAAACGGGCAGCACCATTTTGTTGGTCTCCCATTCCATGGAGGATATCAGCCGCAATGCCGATTCCATTGTGGTGATGAACCGGGGCAAGTGTATGATGCACGGCTCTGTGCCCGAGGTTTTTGAGCGGGCAGAGGATCTGGTAAAGGTGGGGCTGGATGTGCCCCAGATCACCCGGGTGTTCTTTGGTTTAAAAGAAAAAGGCTACCCGGTTTCAAAAAATATTTATACCGTGGAACAGGGTGCGGCGGAACTGCACCGCTTGTTGCAGAAGGGTGGTGAAAGCGATGCTTAAGGATATCACCCTGGGCCAATTCTTCCCCGGCGAATCCTTTATGCATAAACTGGATCCCCGGATGAAGTTATTGTTGACCCTTCTGTATATTGTAACACTGTTTCTGGTGCCCCGCTTTTTGGGCTTTTTGGTGGTGGCGATGCTGATCACCGCCGTGGCCTTCAGTTCCAAAATCAGTCTGAAAGTGGTGTTTAAGGGCTTAAAACCCCTGATGTTCATTATTCTGTTCACCGCCTTTTTCAACCTGCTTTATGGGGGCGGGGAGCCTCTGTTTCCTCAAATCGCTTGGTTGAGCTGGTTAAAGGCGGATGGATTGCGGAATGCGGCATTTATGGTTTTGCGGCTGATTCTGCTGATCCTGGGCACCTCTTATCTGACCTATACCACCAGCCCGGTGATGCTCACCGATGCTTTGGAGCGGCTGATGCGCCCCTTAACGATTTTTAAATTCCCTGCCCATGAGCTGGCAATGATGATGACCATCGCGCTGCGGTTTATCCCAACCCTGATTGACGAAACCGATAAGATCATCAATGCCCAAAAGGCCCGGGGTGCAGATTTTGAAACCGGCAATGTGAACAATCGGGCCAAGGCGCTGATCCCCATTCTGATTCCCCTTTTGGTTTCGGCCTTCCGCCGGGCAGAGGAACTGGCAGACGCTATGGAATGTCGTTGCTATCAGGGCGGCGCCGGTCGTACCCGCTACAAGATTTATTCCTTCGGTTGGCGGGATTGGATGGGTCTGGGCGTGATGCTTTTGGGGCTGGCCTTGATTATTGTTTTGCGAGTGATTTAATGAATGAACGAATTCTTTTAAAAATCCGATATAACGGCTCCGCCTTTGTGGGGTGGCAGGTGCAAAAAAACGGCCTTTCGGTGCAGGAACAGATGCAAAATGCCATCGAAAAGGTATTTGGCACCCGGGTGGGTGTCACCGGTTGCAGCCGTACCGACAGCGGTGTTCACGCCATGGAGTATTGCTGCTGCTTCGATCCCCCGCGGGAGATGGAATTGCGGCGGATCCCGCTGGCTTTGAATGCGGCTTTGCCGGATGCGGTCAGTGTTCTTTCCTGCCAAAAAGTACCGGCCGATTTTCATCCCCGTTATGATGCGGTGGCCAAGGAGTATATCTATCGTATCTATGACGGAATTGCTCCTGATCCCTTTAAAAAGGGGCTGGCGCACCACGAACGAAAAATCCTGGATGCCGATCTGATGGATCAGGCTGCCCAATGCTTTTTGGGCACCCATGAT
>JAZOXD010000147.1:0-8061 GCA_045659565.1 Eubacteriales bacterium
CCGAAAATAATCCCCGCTACCAGCAGCAAAACCGCCAGCACGTAATAAATCACGTAGGCGGCAAAAACCGTTCCGCTGACATTCCGTAGGCAACCGGCATCCACCAAGCTTTTTTTGCTTTTGGAGAATACAAGCCAAAGAAAAATACAATACAACAGGGAAATAACGGAAAAATTAGCCGCGGCAGCAACCGTTATTAATATGCAGATCGCCAGGAACTTATGATCCCGCAGGGCGTTTAAAACCCGCATTGCCTCCGGGGGCATCGGCGCCGGCGGAGGAGGCATTCCCACCCCGGCCGGAGCACCGCAATGGGGGCAAAAAGCAAAATCCTGTCCGTGGTCGTACCCACAGTTCATACATCTCATAATCCAAACCTCCCGGGTTCTTTTTTAAAAATTATACTATTTTATGCAAATAATTGCAACATTTTCCTTTTTTGAATCGTATTCCATACAAAAGGAGGTTGATTGTGATGAAAGGCAAGGAAAAATGCACCCTGTTAAAAAGCATTCGCTGCAAGATCGCCCGGGAAAACGGAATCGATTACCGGCCTACGGAATGCACCTTTCAAGGCGATTGCAAGGGGACCTGCCCCAAATGCGAGGCGGAGCTGCAAAAGTTGACCAATGACATCGAAAAACTGAAGAATGCAGGCAAGCGGGTGGCGGTTGCAGGCATTGCCGCCGCCATGGTGGCAGGGTCGGCCTCCGGCTGCGTGCCCAAGCCACTGGACACCGAATTGTTTCAGGAATCCCAGGTAGACGCAGGATTTTTGGAAGCCCCCGAGGTTGAGGAAACCAAGGATCCCGTTGATAGCCCCGCCAATCAAACAGAAGTTGAGGGAAAAATTTTGGAAGAGCTTGCCGGCGAAATTCCTGCCCCAGAAGAGGAATACGTTTTAGACGGTGATATTGCCCTGCCGGAGGATTTGATCGATGAATAAGGCACCGGTGGTGGCTATTGCCCGTCATCGGATCCAAACAGACGGACAGGGCGTTACCACCCTGGTTTGCTTTTTAGGTTGCCCCCTTCGTTGCCGCTATTGTCTGAACCCCTTTACTCTGGAGGCAAATACTCCCCATTCCCTCTTGACCCCCGAAGCCCTTTATGAAAAAACAAAGATGGATGCTCTCTACTTTGAAGCCACGGGCGGCGGGATCACCTTTGGGGGTGGGGAGCCTTTGCTTCGGGCAGAATTTATTCGGGAATTTCGCAAAATTTGCGGAAATTCCTGGCATCTCACCGCCGAAACCAGCCTGGCTATCCCCCGAGAGCAGTTGGAAATTGCCGCAGAATGTATCGATGAATTTTTGATTGATATCAAGGACACTGACCCCTCCGTCTACCGGGCCTATACCGGCCGGGAAAACGCCTTGGTTTTAGAAAATCTACAATGGCTTTTGAGCAAGATCCCCCCGGAGCGGATCATTGCCCGGATCCCTCTGATCCCCGACTATAATACCCCGGCACATCAGCAAAAAAGCAAAGCACTTTTGCAAGAGATGGGCGTTCGGCGGGTTGATCTGTTTGATTACGTGATAAAAAAATCAGATCCTTGATGGATCGGATTTCTTTTATTCTAAAACAACGCCGTTTTCCTTTAAAACGGCTCGCAGTTTTTGGGCATCCAACCTGCGAGGTACAACCTGCTCCTGCAGGCAGAGGGCGGCGGCAATTGCCGCCATAACGCCGGCGGGACCCCCCGCCGATCACTAAAATTTCTGTTTTCATAATATCACTTCCTTATTTTATATTTTATATAAAATATTGACTTTGTAAATCCAAAATATTAGAATATAAATATAAAATATCACAATGGAGCCTTTTTATGAAGCAACTGTTTGATTGCCGTTTTCTCCAATTGAATACCTTTAAAATAGAAAAGGGCTATCAGCCCAAAAATGCCCTGATCTTTTTGGAAAGCGGGTGCATTAAATATACCATGGCGGGCAAGCGAGAACAGGCCGGCCCCCATCAACTGCTGAGTTTTCCGGAACGGGTTTACTTTGAGCGCAAAATAGAGGAACCCGCCTCCTTTTATTATGTGCGCTATGAAAACCCGGGAGAAGAACCACTGCCCGCAGGGCTTTTGCCCCTGGAAAATACCGGTCGCCTGCTCTCCACCTTGCAATATCTGTTGCGACTGACCAACATTCCCGGGGAGCAGGAACTGAAAAATGCGCTGTTGGCCGATATATTTCACCAGCTTCGAGCAGAGGAATTACTGCAGCCCGCCAAATTGGATCCGGTGATTGCCCGGCTGACAGGTTTTTTTGAAAAAAATCTCCATCGCAAGTTAAGCCTTGGAGAAGCGGCGGCCGCCGTCTGCCTTTCCCCCAACGGACTGATCCACCATTGCAAAAAGCAGTTGAGGCTGACCCCAATGGATTACCTCAATCGCCTGCGGCTGGAGCGGGCAGAGGCGCTCCTTTGCCGCACAGCCGATCCCATCGCCCATATCGCCCGGCTTTGTGGCTTTGAAAGCCCCTATTATTTCAGTAATGTTTTTAAAAAGGCCCGGGGGATTTCCCCCGCCGCCTATCGAAAAAAATATACCCTTTAAATCATCGATCTTTTATGATATAATTCTCCCGGAGGAATCAAATATGAAACATCTTGACGCTTGCATCGACCGACTTTTTGAAGTTGGCACCATTAAAAACATCGCTCTGCGCATGGGCCGGGGGGATGAGATCCTTTACGAAACCTACCGCTCCGCCGAAGGAACGGTGGATGAGCATACTCTTTTTGATATGGCTTCCGTCACCAAGATTGTGGCCACCACCTCCCTTTGCCTTTTGGCCATGGAAAAGGGATGGATCAAAACCACGGACAAGCTTTCCAAATTCTTCCCCGGCTGCCCCACGGATAAGGAAAATATTACTCTGGGTCAATTATTGACCCACACCTCCGGTATCGGCGGCCATCAGGCTTTAAACCTGCCGGAAAATACCTATGAAAATATTGCCGAAAAGATTCTGCAATTACCGCTGACCTATCCCACCGGCACCGAAGTGAACTATAGTTGCCCCGGCTTTATTCTGCTGGGTAAGATTTTGGAGTTGGTGTTTGGGGAACGGCTGGATGTTTTATTCCAAAAATACATAGCGGAGCCTTTGGGCATGGCAGAATCCGGCTTTTTGCCCGATCGGACGAACAATATCGTGAACCACAACTCCACCGAAGAATTGCGGGGCGTGGTAAACGATTACAACTGTCAATTTTTGGGTGGCGTAGCCGGCAATGCAGGGCTTTTTTCCAACATTGCGGATATGACCCGATATGTGAACTTTTTGCAAAAAAAGGGCTCGCCTTTGATCTCTGAAGCCACCTTTTTGCCCTATATTGAAAATTATACGCCCGAATGTTCCCAGGACCGTGGGTTAGGGTTTCTTTACGTTACCCCCCGTTACAATCAGGCCGGGGGCTTATTCCCCGCCGGCAGTTTTGGTCATTGCGGCCACACGGGTCAATCGGTGTTTTTGGACCCCGAAAGCGGCTTTTACGTAATCATTTTAAGCGACGCCACCAACACGGTATTGAAAAAATACGGAAAAAGCAACTACAATGAAGTGAAGCAAATGCGAGCAGACTTGCATCGATCCGTTATTGAGGACTTGACATGACGAAAAAATTATCCAAAGATTTTACGCAAGGGAGTATCCCAAAACAATTATTCTGGTTTACCTTGCCCTTTATGGCTTCCAACGCCCTGCAGGTTTTATACAGCACCATTGATATGGTGATTGTGGGGGAATACGTGGGAACGGCGGGGCTTTCGGCGGTTTCCCAAAGCAGCCAGGTAATCAACTTTGCCACGATGGTCTGCCTTGGTTTTTCCAATGGGGGGCAGGTGTTGATTTCCCAGGCGCTGGGGAGCGGTAAACGAAAGGAACTGAATTCCATTATCGGCACCTTATTCACCCTGATGATATTATTTTCCCTGGTGTTATCGGTGTTTTTCCTGGGGGCCAACCGTTGGATCTTAAAGACAATGAATGTACCCATCGAATCCTTTGAAATGGCTGTCCATTACCTGCTGATCTGCGGGGGCGGGCTGGTATTTACCGCCGGATACAATATGGTATCCGCCGTATTACGGGGAATGGGGGATTCCAAACGCCCCTTTTTGTTCATCGGCATTGCCTCGGCCGTGAACCTGGTATTGGATATCCTGTTCACGGGCTTTTGGGGCTGGGGTGTGGCGGGGGCCGCCTGGGCCACTATTATCGGCCAGGCCGCATCCTTTCTGTTCTCGTTATACTATCTGTGGCGGCGCAAGGAATCCTTTGGCTTTGATTTCAAGAAAGAAAGTTATGCCATCAACCCCAAATATGCCAAGATGATTGGGGCCTTAGGGTTGCCTATGGCCATTCAATCGGGCTTCATCAACCTTTCTATGCTGTTTGTAAACGCTATGATCAACAGTGTGGGTGTGGTGGCCTCCGCCACCTTTGGGGTAGGAGGACGCATTGACGATATCATCAACAAGATCTCCCAGGGCATCCAGTATGCCGCTATGCCGATGATCAGCCAGAATATCGGGGCCAATCAACAACAGCGGGCCAAAAAGACGGTATATTATGCCTGGCTTTATTCGGGGATCCTCACGGTAGTTTCCTTATTACTATATATCCTCTTGGGAAAACAGCTGTTTATGATGTTTTCCGACGATCCTGCCGTACACGCCCTTTCTTCCACCTTTATCAAGGGAATCCTTTGGATGTTCCCCGCCCTGGCCATTATGCGGGGCACGGGGGCCTTTATCCAGGGCATCGGCAACGCCAAGTTCAGTATGGTTCTGGCCCTGTTGGACGGGGTAGTGCTTCGCATCGGCTTAAGCTGGCTTTTCGGCATTGCCTTAAAGTTGGGCTTTTTCGGCTTCGTTTTAGGCTATGGCCTGGCAGCCTATGGTTATGCGATTCCCAGTATGATCTATTTCCTTGCAGGAAAATGGAAAAAACGAAAAACCTTGGCAGAAGAACTTTAAAAGCAAAAATCCTGCGGAATCAACGATCCCGCAGGATTTTTTTATATTCTGAGGGCAAATTGCCTTGGTATTTCATATAGACCTTTGCAAAATAGGAGCGGTTCGTAAAACCGCAAAGGGCCATCACTTCGGCAACACTTTTGCCCTCTGCCAGCCCTTCTGCCGCCCTGCGGCAACGAAGTTGATTTAAAAATTCCACTGCCGATTGGCCGGTAATCTGTTTGAATTCCCTGCAAAGAGCATATTTATCGGCGGAAATGGCCGTTGCCGCCTGCTCCAGGCTGATTTTTTCGGCATAGTGGGCTTCAAAAAAGGTTACGGCTCTTTTCACCCGCTCCAAAGCACGCTGATTCACCGGAGCTCCCGCCTCCTGATAGCGCTCCACCAGTTCTACCAGCACCTTCATCGCCATTTCCTGGGCCTTCACCTTCCCATAAGGCACATAAGGGTTCACCGAAAACTCCCGTAGCTGAATCATCATATTGGAAAACACCGAATTGATAATAAAGGGCGAAAAGGAAAGGCTTTCGGGCTCCACCCCCAAGGAGCGGCAATAATCCCCGGAAAAGCGCAAGGCGGTATATTGGGGATCCCCCGTCGCCGGAATGCGATGGATCGCCCCCGGGGCAATGGCCACGCAATCGTTGCGGATAAACTGATATTTTTTACCATTGATCCAAACCCCACCATGGCCGCCGGTGCAGAGCAAAACCTGCGGTCCGGAATGCCAATGGAGGGCTTCATCCCCACCGGAAAGATCAATCTTCAATTCAAAGGGAAGGGACTCCCCCACCCCGTTACGTTGATTTTCCATTTCGCACCCCATTTTCAACAGAATTCCAATATCCTGTTCATAATATCATATTTAATTTTAATTTTCAACACCTTTTACCAAAATTATGTTCATTATTTTTTGGTTCACTTTCAATTTTTTCTTTTTTCAAGCCTTTTTTATAGGTTTATATTGCAGTTTTTTTCTTGCTTTGATATAATAAAAGAGAGGTGAGGCTATGCAAGCGGATTTATATTTGCGGGAAGTTTATATCAAGCATCCAATTCCCACCCAAAACTATTTAAACGAACTGCCGGCCGTTGCGGATCTGGCAAAAAATCCCCTTGCCTTTTCTACCCCGGTCACCTTTTTGGTGGGAGAAAACGGGATGGGGAAATCCACCCTGATTGAAGCCATTGCCATTGCCCTAGGCTTTAACCCGGAAGGAGGATCCCGGAACTTTAACTTTTCCACCGAAAATTCCCATTCGGATCTGTTTGAGTATTTGGGAACGGTGCGGGGAACCACCCGCCCCCGGGACGGATATTTTTTGCGGGCGGAAAGTTTTTATAATGTTGCCACCAATATTGATCAACTGGATCAGATTCCTGCTTTCCAACCGCCGGTGGTGGATGCCTATGGCGGCATCTCTTTGCATCGGCAATCCCACGGTGAAAGCTTTATGGCTCTGGCGGAAAACCGCTTCCGAGGGAACGGACTTTATATTTTAGATGAGCCCGAGGCCGCCCTTTCGCCCATGAAATTAATGCGATTGATGGAACGGATGCATCAACTGGTGGAAAAAAGTTCCCAATTCATCATTTCTACCCACTCCCCTATTTTGATGGCCTATCCCGGCGCAACGGTTTATGAGATCACCCCGAAGGGGATCCGCCAAACCACTTATACAGAAACCGACCATTTTCGCATCACCCGACAATTTTTAGAAGACCCGGAACGGATGTTATATTATTTATTAAAGGAGCAACAGCAATGAGCGCAAAGGTTTATTTTTCCCGCACCATTACCCCCGAAAAGGTTTTGGAACTTTATGAATTATTAGGCAAAGAGCTGCCCGGCAAGGTGGCCGTTAAGGTTCATTCCGGAGAAAAGGGCAACCAGAATTTTCTGCGCCCTGATTTTTGGCAACCGATGATCCAAAAGGTGCAAGGAACGGTGGTGGAATGCAACACCGCCTACCAAGGCGAGCGGAACACCGCAGAAAAGCATTATAAACTGCTCTCCTACCACGGGTGGAGCCCCCGGTTCCCGGTGGATCTTTTAGATGCGGAAGGTCCGGATCTGGTATTGGAGATTCCCAAGGGCCGGAAGATCCAAAAAAATTATGTGGGCAAAAATCTGACCAATTATGATTCCATGCTGGTGCTTTCCCACTTTAAAGGACATCCGATGGGGGGCTTTGGCGGCGCATTAAAGCAACTTTCCATTGGCGTAGCCTCCTCCTATGGCAAGGCTTATATCCACGGGGTGGGCGTAACCGAAGATTTCTGGAACGCCGATCACGATTCCTTTTTGGAATCGATGGCCGATGCAGCCAGCTCTGTGGTGGAATTTTTCAAGGGCAAGCTGATTTATGTGAACGTGATGAAGAATATGAGTGTGGATTGCGATTGCTGCGCAGTGGCAGAGGATCCCTGTATTGCGGATATCGGCATTTTGGTTTCCGATGACCCCATTGCCATCGACCAGGCATGCCTGGATCTGGTTTATGCCAGCACCGACCCCGGCCGGCCCCATCTGTTGGAACGGATCGAAAGCCGCAACGGCGTGCATACCATTGAGGCGGCTGCCGCCTTGGGCTTTGGCAGCCGGGAATATGAACTGATCGAAGTCTGATTTATGCCAAAATAGTTGACAAATATTGACGAGTAGATTAAAATTTGAGTAACAATATTTTAATAAAGGAGAACTCTTTATGGAAACTATTGCAAAAGTATTTATTATCATCGGTATGATCGTTGGCTTTTGGTCTATCCTACCCTTGATCTTCGGCGGAATTGCCTTAAGCAAAATGAAAAAAGGTGAACTGACCGCCGGTTGGAAGGTTTGTGTTCTTCTTTTCGTTAACATCATCGCCGGCATCCTGCTCCTCTGCATGCCCAATGAATAAAACCCTTAAGGCGGCTTCTTTTGGAAGCCGCCTTAAATATTTTATATATATTTTATATATTAGGGGATATCCTATTGACAAGATAGGAAATATATGCTATTATTCCTACCGAAAAGATAGGAATTAAATTCCTTCCCATATAAATAATAAATAACAGGAGGCAAA
>JAZOXD010000148.1:0-2927 GCA_045659565.1 Eubacteriales bacterium
TTCTTGGGCGATGAACTGAATGCTATCTTAAGTCCCATTGAAAACGGTACCGTATATGCACCGGAAAATGCAATGATTATGAAGGGCGGTGTTCATACGCTGCCCCGCTTCAATCGAGATGCCACTGACCGAAACCGCACTTCTCCCTTTGCCTTTACCAACAACAAATTTGAATTCCGTATGTTAGGTTCTTCCGCCTCCATATCTGCTCCCAATGTGATCCTTAATACCATTATCGCCGACGTTCTGGAACAATTTGCGGATGAATTGGAAAAAGCCGATGATTTAAACAAAGCTTTACAGCAGTTGATTCAACGGACCATCAAGGAACACAAGCGCATTATCTTCAATGGCAACAACTATTCTGAAGAATGGGTTGAAGAAGCAGAAAAGAGAGGCCTTTTGAACCTACCCAAAACAATGGATGCCCTGCCCTATTTTGTGCACCCCGAAAACATTGCCCTTTTCACTCACCACAAAGTTTTCACCGAAGAAGAAATTCACTCCCGCTATGAGATTCTTGTGGAAAACTACTGCAAAACCCTGCATATTGAAGCATGTACCCTAATCAATATGATCAGCAATGATATTCTTCCCGCCGTTTCCAACGCAGAAGATCGATTGGCTCAGGCAATTATTCACAAGCGGAAAGCCATTGCCGACCTCCCTTGCGAAGCGGAAGAAACCTTGCTTCGGCGATTAGCTGTTGCAGCGGATGCACTTTTCGAAAGCAACTCCGCTTTTGAAAGCGATTTGGAATACGCCGAAGAAATCAATGATTTTTATCAACAAGGCGTTTATTACAGAGATCATATTGCAACCGGTCTGGAAGCTTTGCGTGGGATTATCGACAGCATCGAAACCGATATTCCTCACGATCTTTGGCCCTTCCCCACTTATTACGACCTGCTTTTCAGCATTCATTGACAGGAGATTTTAATGCAAACAATCAATACTCAAAAAAATGTGCCGGTAATTGGAAAATACCAGATCGTAGTCTGCGGCGGCGGACCTTCCGGATTCATAGCCGCCATTGCCGCCGCAAGATGCGGAGCGAAAGTTGCTCTAATTGAGCGTTATGGTTTTTTGGGCGGAATGGCAACCGCCGGGATGGTGGCACCAATCACCGAATTTATGCACAACGGTGAACTGATTGCCGGCGGAATCCCCTTAGAGTTCGTTCAACGGATGGAGTCCAAGGGAAGCGGAAAAATGTGTGCACCCAGGGGCAATTATGTGTTCCATCCCGAAGTTTATAAATTAACCGCCCAACAAATGATCAAAGAAGAAAACATTGATCTTTTTCTTCATGCATATATTTCTGATTGCCGTTTAGAAAATGGTAAAATCACCCATATTGTTTTCGAAAGTAAAAGTGGGACGCAAGCCTTGCAGGCTGATTATGTGATTGATGCCACAGGCGACGGCGATATTGCTTATTTAGCCGGTGTTCCGATGCAGGATTATAAAATGCCACTGCAGCCCGCTACACTCTATTTTGCCTTGGGCGGTGTAGAGACAAGCACCATCAAAGGATATTATCCCTGCGATAAAGGTAGCAGTATGAGCCACGTAAGGGAATACCTTAACAAATTAAAAGAGACTGAAGATGTCCCCCAATTTGGCGGACCTTGGTGCTTTGCAGGAATGGGCGAAGGAATTGCCGTTATCAACATGAGTCGGATTGGAGTGGATTGGACCGATGAAAAAGCGGCGTCCGAAGCAGAATGTACCCTTCGCGCTAACGTTCATCGTCTGGTAGAACTGTTGCGAACCCATATCCCCGAATTTAAAAACGCGCATTTACTGATGACAGCGCCGCAAATCGGCATTCGTGAAACCCGCCATATCAAAGGCACTCATATCTTAACCGGAGAAGAGTATGTGAACGCTGTCCACTTTCCTGATTCCGTAGCAAGATGTTCCCATCCAATTGATATTCATAACACGGAAGATAACACCCAGATCTGCCGTTATCTGGATCAAGCAGCCTATCTCCCCTACCGCTCTATCATCGCAGAAGGATTTGAGAACCTGCTGGTTCCCTCCCGATGCTTTTCTGCAGACCGGGAAGCCTTTGCCTCTGCAAGAGTGCAGGTTGGCGTGATGGGCTTGGGCCAGGCCGCAGGGGTGGCCGCCGCTCAATGCGGAAAGGATGGACGTTCTGTTCAGAATGCTGATATTCAAACCTTACGCAAGACCCTTTTAGATTGGGGTGCTTATATCTAAATACGTGCACAAAACACCGATTGATGGCCCTGCGCCGAGAAGAATCGGTTTTGAAAGCATCTGTTCCACACACATTATAAAAAATCCCGTAATGCGTTTTAAGCATTACGGGATTTTTATCGTTATTCGAATGATTCTTAAGCTTACCGGGAATTCTGACACCGCCATCATAAACCGCTTTTCTACCAAAGAGGATAACAGGATCATCTTTTACGGAAGGATCAAAAACCGTGATACCATTATGAGCAATAGTTCGATGGCAATAATTAAACCATAAAAACCATAGACCCCTGAATCAGAAGCAAACATCAGCGCAACCGTATGCCCCTTGCGTTGCTCCACCATCTCACTACCGGTGTTTACAGTTCAATTTTGGGCGGGAAGGCTTCCTTTCGCATAATTCCCCACATTTTATCAATATAAGCCAGGGTATAGAAGTTTTCATAATAATGATAATAGAAAGCACCTTTGGGAGTCATGGTATAAACACCCTTTTCTTTACGGGCCAGGCCCAATATTCTTGCCAGAAAAAGTTCAAAGCCATAGCATCCTTCCAGAGAGCGGCCGAAAAAGGCTTTGAAGGCCTTGGAATCTACTTTCATTCCGTAAGCTGTCCAGAAAAGGTAATAGACCATTCGCTGGCGGCGGGTAAAGCGCAAGGTCAGCGAAGTGGGCAAACGGCCGTTTTGGATACGGTT
>JAZOXD010000149.1:0-2009 GCA_045659565.1 Eubacteriales bacterium
CAAAGCGGAGCTGTCGGTCGTTCATATCCACACAACGCTTCCAGGTGATTTTGCGTACATCAATTCCCAGGGAGTTGCCTTGTTGAATATGGTTATCCAGCATAGCGGCTAAAAGGTTGTTGGCGGCACCGATGGCGTGGAAGTCGCCGGTGAAATGGAGGTTAATGTCTTCCATAGGAACTACCTGCGCATAACCACCGCCGGCTGCGCCACCCTTGATACCAAATACAGGACCAAGGGAAGGCTCACGCAGGGCAACAGCAACATCTTTTCCGATCCGCTTCAGGCCGTCGGCCAAACCAATCGTAGTAGTGGTCTTGCCTTCACCGGCGGGGGTGGGGGTAATTGCTGTTACCAAGATTAATTTTCCGTCTTTTCGATCAGATTCTTTCAAAAGAGAAAGATCGATTTTTGCTTTGTATTTGCCGTATTGATCGATATATTTTTCATCAACATGGGCTGCTGCGGCGATCTCTTGAATCGGCCGCATTTGGCAGCTTTGGGCAATTTCAATATCGGTTTTAAAACTCATTGTTCTTTCCTCCGAAATTACTTTTTGAAGTAGCGTACAGCTGCTTCAAACATCTTGATATCATAGTTGCCGGGAACATTCTTATAAAGTCCGTTGCCAATACGCTCACTATGTCCCATCTTACCAAACACCCGACCGTCGGGGGAGGTAATACCTTCGATGGCATACATCGAATCGTTGGGGTTAAAATGTACATCGCTGGTGGCGTTACCATTCAGATCCACATATTGAGTGGCGATCTGGCCATTTTCGGCCAACTTTTTAATCAAGGCTTCATCAGCAAGGAAGCGTCCTTCACCGTGGGAAATGGGAACATTATAAATATCGCCAACTTCGGTCAGAGCCAGCCAGGGGGATTTATTAGAGGCTACTCTGGTTTGAACAATACGGGATTGATGGCGAGCAATGGTGTTGAAGGTCAGGGTAGGACAGGTTTCATCGGTATCGATGATCTTGCCGTAGGGAACCAGACCCAACTTAATCAAAGCCTGGAAACCGTTACAGATACCGCAGATCAAACCGTCGCGGTTATTCAAAAGGTCATGTACACCATTTTTGATTGCAGCATTGCGGAAGAATGCGGTGATAAATTTACCGGAACCATCGGGCTCGTCGCCACCGGAGAAGCCACCGGGGATGAAGATCATCTGAGCGGTTTCCAGCTCTTTGGCAAATTTCTCAACGCTTTGTTGAATACCGGAGGCGGAAAGGTTGTTGATCACGATAATGTGGGGATCAGCGCCTGCGTCCCGCATTGCCTTTGCGCTATCGAATTCGCAGTTGGTGCCGGGGAAGGCAGGGATCAGAACCTTGGGTTTAGCCACCTTGATGGCAGGAGCAACACGCTCGGCTGCTTTGTAAGAGAAATTCTCCATCGGTGTTTTGCGGTCGGGAATGTTGCAGCTGAATACGCTTTCCAACTTATCCTCATAAATACCCAAAAGTTCCTTCATACAAAGCTTTTCATCACCCTTGCAGATGCAACCTTTTTCAGATACGGTACCAATCAATTTAGCGCCTTCAATTTCTTCGGTTGCTTCTACTACGAAGGATGCATAGTTATAACCAAAGATCTCTTCGGTAGTCAAAGAATTCTCAAAGCAGAAGCCTAAGTCATTACCAAAGGCCATCTTCATAACAGCCTCGCCGATACCACCAATGCCGGGAGTATAGCAAGCAACAACCTTGCCGGCACGCATCAATGCGGTTACCTTATCAAAGGTTGCCAACAAAGATTCGGTTTTGGGCAGACGTTTTTCATCAAACTCAGGGGCGATCAGGTAAACCTTGTTTCCGCCTTTCTTGAATTCGGGTGTTACGATATCCTGAACCTTTTCGGTGGTAACTGCGAAAGAAACCAGGGTGGGGGGGACATCCAAATCTTCAAAACTACCGCTCATGGAATCTTTACCGCCGATGGAACCGATCTTCAGTTCCTTTTGAGCCTTGAATGCACCCAGCAAAGCGGCCATGGGCT
>JAZOXD010000150.1:0-1326 GCA_045659565.1 Eubacteriales bacterium
ACCAAGACCGATATCAACCGTTACCGTGCAATCATCGAAAAGCTGAACATCAGAAAGTAATTAAAAATAGGCTGAAGAAACGTTTCTTCAGCCTATTTCCCATTTTAGAGCGGCAGGCCTTTAGCAGTTAAACAAGTGCTTCTGGGTCAAGGAGCCCCTGTTTAAGTGCTAAATTCTGCTGCCTTTAAATGGAAAAAATATCATTTTAAAGGAGAAAACGAAATGTACGAAAACCACAAGATTTTCAAAACCGAATTCGCCGGCAGACCTTTGGTTGTTGAAACCGGCAAATTTGCTCAGCTGGCCAACGGCAGCGCTTTGGTGCGCTACGGTGAAACCGTTGTTCTGGCTACCGCCACTGCCTCTGCCCAGCCCCGGGACGGCATCGACTTCTTCCCCCTCTCTGTTGATTTTGAAGAAAGAATGTATGCTGCCGGTAAGATCCCCGGCGGGTTCCTGGAGCGGGAAGGCCGCCCCTCCGAAAAGGCCATCCTCAGCTCCCGTGTAATCGACCGTTCCATCCGCCCCTTGTTCCCCAAGGATATGCGCAACGATGTGAACGTAAACCTGACCATTATGGCCGTGGATAATGATTGCATCCCCGAGATCGTTGGGATGATCGGTGCTTCCATTGCCCTTTCTATTTCTGACATTCCCTTTGCCGGCCCCATCAGCGGTGTTTCCGTTGGTCTGGTAGATGGCGAAATCGTAATGAACCCCACCGAAGAACAGCGTGAGCGCTCCGAAATGGCTGTTACCGTTGCTTCCACCGAGAAGAAGGTAACCATGATTGAGGCCGGTGCCAAGGAAGTACCCGAAGCCAAGATGCTGGAAGCCATTATGGCCGGCCATAAGGCCAATGCCGAGATCATTGCCTTCATCAACTCTATCGTTGCTGAAATCGGCCGTGAAAAGTTCACCTTTGATTCCTATGATGTTCCTGCCGAGCTCTTTGAAAAGATCAAGGCCTTTGCCGAAGAAGATACCAAAGCCGCTCTGCACACCGCCGACAAGATCGCCCGGGACCAGAACATCAAGGATCTGTATACCAAGGTTCACGCTCATTTTGACGAAGAATTGGGTGAAGAAGCCCGCCTGATCGACGATTGCCTGTATAAATTGCAGAAATACATCGTTCGGAACTGGATCAGCGAAGAAGGCAAGCGTGTTGACGATCGCGGCCTGAACGATATGCGTCCTCTGTGGGGCGAAGTTGATCTGTTGCCCAAGGTACACGGCTGTGGCCTGTTTGCCCGTGGCAAGACCCAGGTTATGACCGTTTGCACCCTGGGTATGATCAGCGAAGAGCAGTTGCTGGATGGTTTG
>JAZOXD010000151.1:0-1391 GCA_045659565.1 Eubacteriales bacterium
ACAATCTCGCTGGGGGTCTTATTGATGGCATCCAGAATATCGGCGGGGGAGGGGTTCATGGTCTGGCCGCCTTCCACAACGGTATCAATCCCTAAATCCTTGGAAAGAGCCGCAAGGCCTTCACCGGCCACAACGGTTACAAAACCGTAGCGCTTTTCAGCGGGGGCAATGGCGGGGGCGGCGGGCTGTTCCTTTTGGCGGGCCCGGAATTCTTCTTTCATATTATCGATCTTCAGGTTTACCAAAGAGCCGTAGCGCAGAGCCTCTTCAATGGCCCGGCCGGGATGGTTGGTATGAACGTGGATCTTGATAATATCGTTGTCCGGTACACAAACCACGCTGTCGCCGATGGATTCCAGATAAGAGCGCAGCTCGGCGGGGTTATTCTTCTTGGCGGTTTCATCCACAGTAACGATATATTCGGTGCAATAGGTGAACTTGATATCTTCTTCCCGCAGGGCGATCTCGTCCACGATGGTGTCTTCAACGGTTACCTGCTCCTGCTGGGGCTCCACAAAGCAACCCTGCAAAGCCAGCAAAGCGCCTTCCATTACCACGGCAAAGCCCTTGCCGCCGGCATCCACAACCCCCGCCTGCTTCAGCTGGGGCAGCATCTCGGGGGTGCGGGCCAAAACCTCGTTGGCCTCCTGCACATAATAAGCAACGGCATCCACGGCGGAAACACCGCTTTCCACATATTGGGCCAGCCGCTCGGCGGCCACCCGGGAAACGGTCAGCACGGTGCCTTCGGTGGGCTTCATTACAGCGCGATAAGCGGCCTTCACGCCCATATCCAGCGCTTCGGCCAGATCCTTGGCGTTGGCGGTTTCCTTGCCCTTCAGACCCTTGGAAATGCCCCGGAACAGCAGGGATAAAATAACGCCGCTGTTACCCCGGGCGCCCTTGAGCATAGCACCGGCAGCCCGGTCAGAGGCTTCGGCTACGGTGCAGGTGTCGGGCAACTGCTCCAATTCCCGCTTTGCGGCGGAAATGGTCAGGGACATATTGGTGCCGGTGTCCCCATCGGGAACCGGGAAAACGTTTAATGCATTAATGGCGGCTTTCTGGTTGCTGATATGGTTGCAACCGGAGATCACCATTTCACAATACTGTTTACCTGTAATCATAAAAAATCGATCTCCTTAGTTTGCTTTCATTCCATCCACAAAGATGTTTACTTTTTTAACAGTGAAGCCGGTCATCTGTTCAACGTTATATTTCACTTCCTTGGCAATGCTGCGGGTAACGGCAGGCAGGTTCACGCCATAGAGCACAACAATGTGCATTTCCACAATAATGCCGTCTTCCTCGGGCAGAACTTTCACGCCTTTTTCGTAATGATCTTTTTTCAGAAGGGAAACAATACCGTCGCCGGCGGATTTGGCAGCCAT